>JBDTWG010000077.1:0-12056 GCA_040006855.1 Nitrospira sp. | reverse complement strand
TGGACTTGCAGATCGAAGACCGCTCGCATGAGCAGCCGGTCGAGGATAAACAGCGCCGTTCCGAGTCCTCGCAGGAACCATCCTCTCGCCCGGAGCCAGCGCCGTTGTTGGGGATCCAACAGGTCTTCCGGTTTTCTCAGTCGGACCGTCGGATCAAGCGCCGCGCTAATGGCCTGATCGGCTTCGACGGCTTCACGCAGCAGATCCCGCACGGTTCCGATCCGCGCGAGAGCTTCTTCGGGGAGGTCGACGCCGACCTGGTCGCGTAACTCCAGCGTCATCGTCATCCATTCCAGTGAGTCCAGGCCCAGTTCAAGCGACATGTTGGTGTCTGGCGTGAGCCGTACGGCGGGAAACCGGCCGGTCAACCAGGTCCAGGTATGCGATGCGACAGGCTCTTCCAGCAATTGCCGGTCTTCCGGGGCCATCAGTTCAATGGAGATCGGGCGCGATTCAACGAGGACCTTGTCCGTTCGCCGTTTGCCCGCCTCGAAGAGATCCTTGAGTTTGTGTCGCTGGATCTTGCCGAGCCGGGTCCGGGGCAAGGGGTCGAGGCTGAGGATGAAGTCGGTGAGCCGGCAATAGGAGGGCAGGAGACTGAGGCGCCCGTCAATGTCGGCACGGGTCCGTTGCGACATCGTATCGGTCTCGTCTACTCGAATGGAAAAGGCAGTTGGGACGATGATCCCGACCAGGCGCCCCTCGTGAGCGAGCACGCCCGATTCCCGGATCGAGGGCGCGCCGTCCAACAGGTCCTCCACCCGCTCAGGCCAGACTTTTTCGCCACCGGGCAAGGTAATGCGGGAGGAGGCGCGCCCGCTCAAGCGCACATACCCCTGTTGATCGGTGGTACCTAAATCGCCTGTCTTGAACCAGCCGTCTTCGGTGAAGGCCTCGGCTGTCTTGGATGGCAGATGCAGATAGCCGGTGAACACATTGGGTCCTTGGGCTTGGATTTCACCTTGACCGCTCTCCGGATCGAGGTCGGCAATGCGGATGCGAATACCAGGAAGCGGCCGGCCCGCCGTATCGATGTATCGGCTGCCAGGGGCGACGAACGTGAGAATCGGAGCGGTTTCCGTCAGTCCGTAGCCGCCGGCGATCTGCCAGCCCAACCCCGCCAACCGCCACGCGAGGTCCGGCGCCAGCGAAGCCCCGCCGTAGACCAACGTTCTGAGCTGTGGCGCCAATCGCGCGCGGAGCGCAGCGAACAGCCGTGGACCCAGCCGAATGCCGAACGATCGCATCAGCATCATGGAGAGCCTGAGCAGGCCGTGGAAGACTGCCGTCAGCGCCCATCCGTTCTGCTGCACCCTCTGCTCGATCGTGTCATACAACGCAGAGTAGAGACGGGGGACTCCGACGATCGCTGTGCCACGGCCTTCCCGGAGCGCGCGCAGAATCTGCGGTCCGGTCAGCGAGTGCGGAAGGATGACGGGGAGCCCGACTGTGAACGGCGCAAGCAGACCGACCATGAAGGGGTAGACGTGATGGAGCGGCAACGGCAAGAGTAGCCGTTCATCGGGACGATAGACATGGACGTCCAGCAGAGCCTGGAGATTGGAGATCAGATTGCGATGGCTTAAGGGCACGCCTTTCGGCCGTCCGCTGACTCCGGAGGTGTAAAATAACAGGGCGACATCCGCGGGTTGTACGGAAGGGACCGTTCGTATTGGCTCGCGGCGGAAGCGCTGCCAGCTTTGGGAATCATCTTCTTCGGCATCCAACAGAATGAGCGAGCGGTTTCGATGGAGGCCGGCGGTCGTCACACGGTCCGCGAGAAATCGAGTAGTGATGATCCAACCTGTCGCGCTGTCTTCGAGCACATGACTGAGGTCGTCGCCGGCCATTTGCGAGTCAATGGGCACCGGCACGGCACCAATATAGAGCAACGCCAGACAGGCGATGATCCACTCGGGTCGGTTCGGCGAAAAAATTGTCACGTGCTGGCCGTCACGAAGACCCGCCTCCAGAAGGCCCGAGGCCAGACGCGTGGCGCTGTCCGAGAGCTCTGCAAACGACCACGTGTCAAGGTTATGGTGGTGGAACGCCAGAATCGCCGGGCGGTCCCCATGGGCAGCCAGCGCACGAACACACGCCTGAAGGGTGTCAGGTCTAGTGATGAGGTCAGTCTCTTCGGGGGTAGGTCGCATTGCGATATCTCGAACGTTCCCGCTCGACCATTGCTACCCATGCGAGGGTCTTGCGTGCGTGGCGAGCGATGCTATTCCACCGGCACACCTTTGAACAGATCGTCGAGCAGGTTCGCCCATAATCGGCGAGCAATCTCGCCGAACGGGATGCGGAACTCACGGACATCCTCACCCGCTAGCGTCGCTTCACCGGACGATTCCCAGACGATGTCTCCCGTTCTGGTATCCCACAATTGCAGGGTCATACGGAGCGTGGTGATGCGGGTTTGCAGGACTCGCAGACCAAAGAACGAAAACCGCCCGGACATGGATTGGCTGAACGAGGCGAGACTGGGCTGAAAGACGTAGGCAACATGAACTGCCTGTCCAATTTTTCAAGCCCTGCCCGGTTGAGGATACCGGTTCTGACATAGTCGGACACCATGCTCGTATATTCCTCGGTCAACCCTGCCCGGTTGATGCGGTTCAGTGCATCGTGGACCGGGAGAGATAGGATGAGTGTCGGCCTTTGATCCAAAGCACTCGACAGCGAACGTGACACTTGGTGAGCATACCCTTCCAATCCGAATCCCACCACCGCGTTCAAGACGGTGACCTGCTCCTTCTTCAGCGTGGATGGGTCGAATGACGTGGTTTTGGGGCGGAAGGTCGTTTCTTCTCCCCATTGCTGCAGCGGCCAGACGCAGGCGACGGACAATAAGATCCCCCCTATCATCAGTGCGCGAATGAATGGCTGCTTCATTGTCGTCCTCGGACCGCTGTGCTCCTAGGGGGCAAGCATGAACCGAGCCAGATGCAAGGGCCAGTTTCTACCACCTCGTCGATCCCGTTTGCGGAAATCCGCTACAAGGCTGTTCTGGTCGCTGTGGCGAAAGGTCGCTATTTCTCAGATTGATCGAAGCAAGAGCCCGACAATCGAAGCGGTTCCTTGTCCTTCACCGTGGCATCAGCATTGCTCAAGACATCAGCATTGCTCAAGAAGGGGAGGAAACGATGACCTTTTCAGATGCCTTGCGTTTACTGGAACTGTTCCACCAGCGAGATTATTCCCAAGCGAGACCTCACTTGTACTTCAAGTCCAGGAAGTCGGACATCTGGGTTCGGCCAAAAGGGATGCGAGTGCTTCCGAAGGATCTCGAAATCGCCATCCTGGATGCAGAGAGTGAGGAATGGGAAACAATCCCGTTCCGAGACGTCAACTTCGGCCTCTGGTAACAATTCGGCCACGTTGGCGAGCTGGTGACGGCCTGCATCCCGTTCGATCGCCTGCTTCGCTTGGTGGAGGGAAACCATGGATGTCACGGAAGCCATTTACCAACGCCGCTCCGTGCGCGCTTATACAGACCAGTCCGTCGATAAAGCGACTGTCGACGCACTTCTCAAAGCCGCGACCCAGGCCCCCAGTTCAATGAACGAGCAACCGTGGGCTTTTGTGGTCGTGCAAGACCCGACGCAGCTGACGCTCTGGTCAGAGCGGATCAAGGCCCATGTGCTCAAGCGCCTCAAGCCCGATTCTCCGCTGGACAAATATCGTGACATGCTTGCCAACCCCGACTACCACGTGTTTCATCGGGCGGGGACGCTCATCATCATCTGCGCCAGATCGGATGCGCACAATGGAGAGGAAGATTGCTCTTTGGCTGCCCAAAACCTGATGCTGGCAGCTCATGCGATGGGGTTGGGAACCTGTCCAATTGGATTTGCGCGACCCTGGTTGAATCTGACCAAGGGCAAGCGCGAGTGTGCCATTCCAGCCACCTACAAGGCCGTGTTTCCGGTCATCGTCGGGTATCCGAAGGGCGAGACCGCTGCGGTAGCCAGGAAAGAGCCGGAGATTCTGCTGTGGCGATAAGGTCAAGGGAAAAGGAGCCTCTCTCTTTGTGAAGGTCAAAGGTCAAAAGGGGAACGACACAATACGTCTAGCTGTGGTGGGGTTTGGGAGAGTAGGGAAGGCCTGTGCGGAAGCCTTGATCGAGAGCAAGGACTTTGTCTTGGCGGCGATCGTTCGACGCCTTGATAGCCTTGCCCAAGCATTGCCTGACGCGTTCAGCAAGATTCCGCTCGTCTCTCATGCGGCGCAGATTCGACAGGTGGATGGAGCGCTTCTCTGCGTGCCGATGGCGCAGGTGCTTGATACGGCGCATGACTGTCTTCAGCATGGCATCCCGATAATCGAATCGTCGGTGCTGCATGGCGAAGCGTTTCATGCCCATCGTGATGCGCTTCACCGGCTGGCCATTCGTTATGACGTACCGGCCATTGTGGGTGCCGGGTGGGATCCGGGAGCGCTGTCCATCGTCCGGTCCCTCTTTGCGCTCTTGGCTCCGGAAGGCGAGATCGAGACCAGGCATCGAGTGGCAGCGAGCCTTCATCATACGGCGATGGCTCGCCAGGTGGTTGGGGTCAAGGAAGCGATCTGCACAGAACAGTGTGCGGCGGACGGGACACGACAGAGGTATGTCTATGTCGAATTGGAGAAGGGGGCCGATGCTGATCGCGTGGCCGCCGCGATCCGTGCCGATCCGCTGTTTCTCGGAGAAGAGACCTTGGTGTTTCCAGTCGAGAGTGTGGCTGCGCTTGAGCAGGAAGGCCGCGGAATCGTGCTGGAGCGACGGAGTGCGCCAGGGCGCTCGGGGTATCAACGGTTCCTGTTTGAAGCCCGCTTCGATGAATCTGTATTGACGGCGCGCATGATGTTGGCTGCTGCCCGTGCGTTGCCGGGGCTGAGCCCAGGCGCACATTCTCTCCTCGATCTGCCGGTAAATGCCTTGTGGGGAGAGCAGAGGCCCAATGCCGAACGAGCGTGGTTGTAGACGTGGTCCCGGACGACAGTTCCGGGAGAATGAGGAGTGATCATGGTTACGAAAGAACGCGCAAAATTCCATGATCGTCGCGATGCGGGCCGAGAACTTGCTCATGCACTCATGCAATACAAGGGCGCGAAGAACACGATTGTGCTGGCGCTGCCGCGCGGTGGCGTCGTGATCGGTTACGAGGTGAGCCTCGCCCTGCGTGTCCCGCTGGATGTGCTCGTGGTTCGAAAATTGGGCACGCCGGCCAATCCCGAACTCGCGATGGGAGCCTTGGCGGAGACCGGCTATCGGCATCTGAATCCCGACGTCATCAAGACCTATGGCATTACCGACGGGCAGTTGGAAGTCGAAGTCCGGCGCCAGCAACAGGAGATCCACCGCCGCATTGAGAGGTACCGAGGAGGACGGCCTCTTCCCTCGCTGAAGGGACAGACGGTGATTGTGGTGGACGATGGAATTGCCACGGGAGCCACGTTCTATGCCTCCTTAGAAGCGTTGCGCCATGCAGAGGCGACGCGCATCGTGGCGGCGGTGCCTGTCGCTCCTCCCGAAGCGTGGCATATGCTGCACAAGACGGTGGATGAGACGGTCATACTGCAAACGCCGACATGGTTTTTCGGCATCAGCCAGTTCTATGACCGGTTTCCTCAGGTTGAAGACGAGGAAGTCATCGCTTGTCTGGAGAGCGTGCGGGAAATATTGACGACCGGCGAGACATAGCCTGAATGAAGGGCCGCAGGCGCTTGCCGCTCACGGTCGAGGCACAAGAGGAGTCCATCATGACGTTCGAACTGACGAGTAGCGCCTTCAAGGAAGGCGCCCTGATTCCGAAGAAACATACCTGCGAGGGCCAGGACCTTTCGCCTCCCTTGCGCTGGAACAATCCTCCGACGGGAACGCGCAGCTTCGTCCTGATCGCCGACGATCCCGATGCCCCCGCGGGCACGTGGGTCCACTGGGTCATCTTCAATATTCCCATCGATACTCGCGGATTGGCCGAAGGCCTTCCTGCGCAGGAGACATTGCCGAATGATGGGTTGCAAGGCCTGAACGACTTCAAACGGATCGGCTACGGCGGACCCTGTCCCCCACCTGGGAACCCCCATCGGTACTACTTTAGGCTCTACGCGCTGGATCGTGAATTGAATGTCAAACCGCGGGCGACAAAGGCTCAAGTGGTCGACGCGACGAAGGGCCATGTGCTCGCCGAAGCACAATTGATGGGACGGTTCGGAAGATAAGGCCGGGCTCGCTTTTTCCGTGTCCGCAAGGACTGGTCCCCCCAAATTTAGAGCGGGGAAGGCCGTCCTTACTTGTGGCGTTTGTGAAGCGTGATGTGGTTGCCGTCCTGGTCCGCAATCACCGCCATCCGGCAGACAGGCGTGTCAAATGTTTCTGTGACGAACGACACGGCCCGTTCCTTCATTTTGTAGACAAACCCATCCAGGTCCGACACCTCAAATGCGACGACAGCTCCTTTGGCTCCAGGAACATGCCCCGTCTCTGTGGTCGTGATCGCAAAGGTGGAACCCGCGAGATCGTATTCCACCCAGACGTCCCGGTAGTTCTCGGTTACCCGCAGGCCAAGCACATGCTCATAAAAAGCTCTGGCTCGAGCCATATCGGAAACGGGATAGACCGTGAAGGCCATCGAGGTAATCATTGACGGAATCCTTGTAGAACGGGATCGCCGGAGAGTTCCCGTCCCAATTCCACAGGCGGGTTACACCGGAAGAACGTGGCTCATGATCTCGCGTTCTGCCTCCAGCCAATCGTCCAGCGCGCAGCCGTGCCGGTACCCCTGATCCGCATGGCGCTCATAGGCTCGTTTGGCAATCAGCGCTTTCAGCTCATCGGAGGACGATACCGGCTGGGCTTGGGACGAACGTGCCGGGCTCGAAGGCTTTGCCGGCTTTGCCGCTGTTCGGGTGGAGGCTGGTTGCCTCTGTTTTCTGCTGTCTTGCGGAGACGGGGTCAACATGGGTCACTCCTTTCATCATGGTTGCATGGTGGGTTCAGGGCTGGCACCAACGAAAGGTTCCGGTGCGAAGGGATGGTCAAGACATGCCAGCGGGAATGCGGGAAGGCGACCGATTCGACGAAGGGTCTCCGCAATCCTGGCCGGTTGGCCCCAGTCACTCCAGAGGACATCGTGGAGCTCAATGACTGCCGCCGCCTCGGCGGCCTGCTGGAGAAGGGTGGTCGATAGATTGTACGTCGGCATGTCATCATAGATGGCGTCAAGGACATCGGCTTCCTGCGGCTGTCCGATCACGCGTCTGAGTTGTTCAAAGCGGAACATGAGGTCCGGGAAGCAACGCACCCCGATCTGCCACAACAAGTCGGCTCGGGCGGCAAATACAAAGGTATTCCACACCGCGCCATGGCGGAGGGCATGGTCGGCCTGTTCCAGGGTCGGCTTTTCCATAAAGGAATCGACCCTGTGCACCGGTGCTCCTCCGGTGGAAGAAAGCGGCTCGCCCGGCAGGATCCAGCCATACTCCCTTTCGGGTCGGTCCGGTCGGATGCCCAATAGAACCAATCGGTCAGGCATCCACTGCGCCACGGCGGTGATCCGTCGTACGGCCTTCAGAAAACGGTCCTCTGGATGCACGAAGTGGTCAGATGGAAAGATGACGACTGTCGCTTCGGGGGCTCGGGCATGAATATACGTCAATGGCAGGAAGACCCCTGCAGCCGTCTCGCAGTTGCGCGGCTGATAGATGACCCGTCCGACGGTTCGACCCTCCAGCTGTGCCAGGATTTCTTGGCGATGATCCCGCGCCACCACGGCGACGATTCGTCTTGGGTCCGTCACCAAGGCCGCACGATCCACCGTATGTTGGAACATGGAGCGAGAGCCGACGAAGGCGCAATATTGTTTGGGCCGGTTGACGCCGAGCCAGCGATGGACGAGCGGTTGCATTCTGGTCCCTTCGCCGCCTGCGAGAACAATCGCCCAATGGGAAGACGATGGGTGCTCCTGATTCATAACGCCCCTGGGTTAGGGTCGGTGGTCTTGGAATGGAGGTACTCTTGGGCAGGATTCGCTCCAACCTGAAGCTGATGGGTCATGCCCTGTTCAATGAAACCATTCGGAGCTGACCTGAATTCAAGCTGTGCATTGATGTCGTAACCTGCAATTGTCCGGAACTTGCAGTACATCGCTCGGTCACTTATGTGTCCTTCTAGAGCAAGAGGGACGCCAGCGGAAGTGAAGAGAGTGCGCGGAGTGCATCTGCGCATAAACGCTCAACACTACCCTAGACCTGTGTCAATGACGCAGCGGAACTGTGGGGAACTCCGCGACACAACCAGATCACAAGGCTGTAGAGAAAAGTCCCAGGCCATATCGCCATGAATGAGCATCCCACATTAGAGAAAGAAGTGGTCCTGTGGGAAGGGTATGCAGCCCGGAGCCAATTCATCTGGCTCTATATGGTCGTCGCCATGATGATGGTCCGGGTGACTCTGCTTGTGAGGTCGGCCATGCCAGGGTGGGGCGGTTGGCTGGCCGGCGCGATCACGTTACTGGGCACAGCCGGCATATTGCGCAGGTGGGGCCGGTATGTCGTGACAAGCCGACGGGTTGTGCTGCAGAACGGCTGGACGGGACGCGACATTCAATCGATCGAGCACCAGGAGATTCGCGAGGTCTCAATCAGGCAGGGGCCGCTGGCAGATCTGATGGGGATCGGGACCGTCGTCATTCAAGCCCGGGTAGATGAGGCGGTCATCCAGTTCCGCGGCGTGCTCGATCCGGAGGATGTGAAGCAACGGATTCAGACCGCGTTGGTGAGGCGACCGTCTAAGGAGTGATCGACGAAATCTATGCGACTGGCATTGACCGGCGATGTGATGCTCGGACGGCTGGTGGATGAGTATGTGATCCAGAATCGATCCCTGCGTACAGAAACCCTGTGGGGCGACATCCTTCCAGTCATGCTGAATGCCGACTGCCGGTTGATCAATCTGGAATGCGTGATCAGCAGCCAGGGAGAGGCCTGGCATCCAACCACGAAGGCGTTTCACTTTCGTGCCCGTCCTCGCGCCCTGGATGTTCTGGGGGCGGCCAAAATCGATGGCGTGACGCTCGCGAACAATCACGTGCTGGATTATGGCCCTGACGCGCTACTGGATTGCATGAAGTTGCTCGATCGGGCGGGCATCAAACGGACCGGGGCCGGCGCGACGTTGGAGGAGGCACTTGCCCCAGCCGTTTTCGGATTGCCGGAGGGCCGTATCGCCGTGGTTTCCCTGACGGACAATGAGCCCGAGTGGGAGGCGACGAACAGGAAGCCCGGCGTGAACTATGTCGCATACAACGACCGCGGGTTGGTGGAACCGTACCGGTCGCGCATGGCCCACGTGCTCCCGTCAGTACGGAGGCAAGCGGAGCTGGTGATTGTCAGCGCGCATGTCGGCCCCAATTGGGGCGCCCCGTCTCATGCGATGCAGGCGCTGGCCCACGAGTTGCTCGACATGGGAGCAGCTCTGTACTGGGGGCATTCCAATCATACCCCGCAAGGAATAGAACTGTATCGAGGAAAGGCCATCGTCTATTCCACCGGTGATTTTATCGATGATTACATGGTCGATCAGGATGAACGCAACGATCTCTCCTTCCTCTTCATGCTGGATGTGGAGAAGAGTCGTATCCGGCGGATCTCGCTCCATCCCGTCCGCATCGAGGACCTCAGAGTGAGGCGCGCCAATGAGAAGGAGTGGCAGTTTCTTTCGAGAACGATGCAGGCCAAGTGCGCCGCATTCGGGACGTCGATCCTGTTTCAGGACGGGATCGGCACCATCACGATCGGATGACCCCTTTGCGTGAGTCGTGCAGGGTCTACGGCGGCCGCGCTTAATAGGAGCTTTTGCCGGGGGCAGGGGCACTCTGCCTGAGCACTGCGAGGTAGGCGAGGACGTCGGTGATGTCTTGGTCGCTCAGCGTCGTATCCGGAAGCATCCCGCTTCCAGGATGGCCTTCGCGTATCACTCGAAACCGGGCTTTGTTGTCTTTCAGTGTCAGCGACGCTCGATTGCGCAAATCCGGAGGGGCCGCCGCCAGTCGCGCAATGACCGCCTCGGTGTCAGGCGTGAGCGAGGGTTTCCGGTCGATCACCCCGTCGAGGCCATGGCAGTAGTGGCAAATTCCTTTGCCATTGAAGACTGCCTTCCCCTGTGTCGCATCGCCCTTCATCGGGGGAGTCTTGGCCGCCGGCTCGGAACAATTTCCGTTGGAAGCCGCAAGGAGGAAGGCAGCCAAAACCATTGCAGGAACTAAGACTCTTGTGCGCATGGCGTCGTGTCCTCGTGAAGGAGTCAGGATCAGGCTAAGTATGCCGCGAGGATGCCTGATAACACAATGCCACGAATCTCCTTCCCCTCTGATTCCCTCGGCGGGCGATACACAAGCCTACTCTATAGCTGCGTTGGCGCCGCAGGCACCCGCCAGATGCCGGTCCACTCCATCAACCGATGGTTGAGTAGTCGGCGTTTTGTGCCGCGGAGGTCATGGCATCCAGCACGGGGCGCCGTCTGGGACGGCATCGCGGGAGCCAGAGAAGAAGATGCAAAGAGTCCGCATCGCGGTGGGCAATGGCGCCTTCCTGGGTGAGTCGGGTCACAGCAGCCATGACGTCGGTCTTCGGGTAACTTGGCAGCAGATCGCCGAGTTCGGCAAGGGTGCAGATGCCGACCCGAGCGAGTTCTCGATGGATAGCCGATTCGAGGGAATGTGTCGGACCCATACCGTGCTCCTAAACATATTGCGAAATAATTATGGAATATCGAACAGGACGCAACTTTTCTATTTGTAAGGGGAGAAAATATTCAGAGACACTGGGATGTTCCCTAGTCTTATGCGGAATGCGTCTGGGCGAATAGGCGGCTACTTGATCGTCGAGAGTCGCTCGTCATCAAGGTATCGCTCTACCGCCATCGTCGGCTCCCTGTCGTATGCGCTGCTCGCCACGCCTGGATTGATCGACCGCCGTCAGCCTGATGCCTTGTTATAATGATGCCATCATGAAGACCAGTGCGCCGACGAAATACTGGCATCGACTCGAGGACGGCCGCATTCAGTGCGACCTCTGCCCACGCTACTGCACACTCCAGGAAGGACAGCAAGGGCTCTGTTTCGTGCGGGCGCGGAAACAGGATCAGATCGTCCTGACGACTTACGGACGATCCAGTGGATTCTGCGTCGATCCGATCGAGAAGAAACCGTTGCATCATTTCCTGCCCGGCACGCCGGTCTTGTCATTCGGGACGGCAGGTTGCAATCTCGCCTGCAAGTTCTGTCAGAATTGGGACATGAGTAAGTCGCGCGAAATGGACAAGTTGGCCGACGAAGCCTCACCGGAGACGATTGCGCAGACAGCAATGGAACTGGGCTGCCGCAGCGTAGCCTATACCTATAACGACCCCGTCATTTTCCATGAATATGCGATCGATGTCGCCCAGGCTTGCCGAGAGCGAGGGATCAAGTCCGTCGCGGTGACGGCCGGGTATGTGTGCGACGAACCGCGCGCAGAATTCTATCGATACATGGATGCCGCGAACGTCGATCTCAAAGGGTTCACCGAGCGTTTCTATCATCAACTTACTGGTGCCCACCTCCAACCGGTGCTTGAGACGCTCGTCTACTTGAAGCGTCACACGACGGTGTGGTTCGAGATCACGACACTGCTCATTCCGGGCGAGAATGATTCCGAACAGGAAGTCGAAGCGCTCACGCAATGGGTAGTCGAACAATTGGGCCCCGACGTGCCCCTCCATTTCAGCGCTTTCCATCCGGATTATAGGATGCTGGATCGGCCACCGACGCCGCCCCCCACCCTGACCAGGGCCCGCCGGATTGCCATGAAGAACGGCATCCGCTACGCTTACACCGGCAATGTCCACGATCCCGAAGGCGGAAGCACATTCTGCCATCATTGTCGTGCGAAGCTGATCGGGCGGGATTGGTATGAGTTGGGCGAATGGAATCTGTCAGCGGAAGGCGCCTGTCGTTTCTGCCGAACTCCCTGCGCCGGCGTCTTCGAACCTGCGGCAGGCCGTTGGGGTGCGCGAAGGCGACCGCTGTTAT
>JBDTWG010000076.1:0-12066 GCA_040006855.1 Nitrospira sp. | reverse complement strand
GCGCGAGGGTGGCAAAACCGTCGGCTCGGGCGTCGTCACTGAAATTCTAGCGTAGGAGAGGGAGGCGTGAGGCGTTAGGCGTTTTGGGTGCGGGAGCGATTGTTCCCCGCCCTTCACGTCGCACGCTTCGCGGGATTACGACATGCGAGACATTATCGATTTGGCCTGTACGGTCTGCAAGCAGCGGAATTATACGACCCGTAAGAACAAGAAAAACGATCCGGATCGTTTGGAGCGGAATAAGTTCTGTAAGTTTTGCCGGAAGCACATTGCCCATAAGGAAGTGAAGTAGGGTTTTTCGTGCTGGGTGGGGGGCTTTGACCTTGGCTCGGCAGCGCGCATGTTCCGAATGGAGGGGCATGGTGTCAACGGCAGCACATCGGTCTCCAAAACCGAGAGTCTAGGTTCAAATCCTAGTGCCCCTGCCAAGCTGAGCGCGCATGATTGACCCAGTGCTTGATGGTGGTGTCGTGGGTTGTGGCATTGTTTCTGTGAGGCGCGCGCTCTATGCTGTTGAGATCGCCTTTGCCCATGACGCGACACTAGACGATCGGATCAGGCAGTTGAATTGTCCCGAAAGTTCCACGAGAGGATTGTAACCGTGTTTCAGCGATTGACCGCTTCTATTCGGGAATTCATCGACGGCGTTCACGGCGAACTGAAAAAGGTGTCGTTTCCGACGAAGACGGAAACGATTGGAGCCACCACGGTCGTGATTGTGTTCTGCATCCTCATGTCCCTGTATCTCTCTATGATGGATTCCGTGCTGGGCTGGCTGATGCGCAAGGTCATCTAGTTGCGTCGTGCGGCTGGACAGGTCCGGCATTGCCCGGACGATACGATGCTGGATGTTCAGCTGAGAGGAGATGATGAACAATAAGAACTGGTACGTCATCCATACCTATGCGGGGTTTGAAGGCCGCGTGAAAACCAGTCTCCTTGAGCGCGCAAATCAAATGGGGCTCACTGAGCGACTTGGGCAGGTCTTGGTTCCGACGGAAGATGTGATTGAAATCAAGGACGGCAAGCGACGGACTTCTCGGCGCAAGTTTTTCCCGGGTTATGTCTTAATTGAGTTGGAATCGCCGTTGGCCGATGAAACCCTGCAGATGATCAAGGAAACTCCCAAGGTGACGGGGTTTGTCGGCGGCGGAGCCCAACCGACACCGCTTTCGTCCGAGGAAGTCGATTCTTTGTTGAAGCAGGTGGACGCCGGTGCAGCAGGGCCTCGTGAGCAGGTTCGGTTTATCAAGGGTGATAATGTCCGAATCGTGGACGGTCCGTTCCTGGGCTTTAACGGCGCAGTGGATGACGTGGATTCCGACCATAGTCGCGTGAAAGTCTTCGTGAGTATTTTTGGCCGGTCCACGCCGGTCGAACTTGGATTCTTGCAGGTCGAGCGTATTTGAGGTCACTGGATTGGAGTTGCGGGGCAGGGGGTCGCTCTCAGCCTATGCGCTCAGTCCGCAGTTCTCATGGAGTAACTCATGGCTAAGGAAGTATCGGCACAGATTAAGTTGCAGATTCCGGCTGGCAAGGCCAACCCTGCGCCGCCTGTCGGTCCGTCGTTGGGACAACACGGCGTGAATATCATGGAGTTTTGCAAGCAGTTCAATGCGAAAACGCAGAAGGACGGAGATAGCATCATTCCGGTGATCATTACGGTCTACAAAGATCGTAGCTTTACCTTCATCATGAAGACGCCTCCGGCTTCAGATTTGCTCAAGAAGGCCGCCGGTATCATCAAGGGCTCTGGGGTGCCGCATAAGGACAAGGTCGGGAAGGTCAGTCATGCCCAAGTCCGCGAGATCGCGCAAAAGAAATTGTCCGACCTGAATGCGGCTGATCTAGAAGGCGCCATCAAGATCATCCAGGGGACTGCGCGCAGTATGGGCATCACCGTCCAGTAAGTCTCTGCAGAGTGAACCTCCGGCGGAGGTGAAGGAGTAGCAGTATGGGAAAGAAGATGACCGCGGCTCAAGAAAAGATCGAGCCCAGGTTTTATGCGTTGAAAGAAGCGGTTGAGGCCGTCAAGCAGGCAGCGTTTGCCAAGTACGATGAATCCGTCGATCTGGCGATTCGCTTGGGGATTGACCCGAAGCGATCGGATCAAATGGTGCGCGGGACGACCGCGTTGCCGCACGGAACCGGGAAGAAAGTCCGCGTGCTCGTCTTCGCGAAGGGCGAGAAGGAGCAAGAGGCGCGGCAGGCTGGCGCCGATTTTGTCGGGTCGGATGACTTGATGGAGAAGATCAAGGGTGGGTGGATGGATTTTGATTGCGCGATTTCCACCCCAGATCTGATGGCGTCCGTCGGCAAGCTCGGAAAGGTATTGGGTCCCCGCGGTCTAATGCCGAATCCGAAAACCGGCACGGTAACCTTCGAAGTAGGCAAGGCTGTGAGTGAGATCCGTAAAGGCCGCGTCGAGTTTAAGGTCGAAAAGGCCGGGATCGTCCAGGTGCCGGTTGGTAAGGTGTCATTTGATGCCCAGAAGTTGTACGACAATGCCCATGCGGTGTTGGAGTCTGTGTTCAAAGCGAAGCCGTCCTCGTGTAAAGGCCGGTATCTCAAGAGTGTGACGATGTCGAGCACGATGGGGCCGGGCGTGAAGCTAGATCCCGTGGCCTTGTCGAAGTTGTGGAGTTGAGAACAGACAGGTTCTCAGTAAGGGGAGAGGCATGAAGAAAGAAGAGAAGGCAACAGCGATCGCGGAATTGACGGAAAAGTTCGGTCGCGCCCGCTTGGCTATTCTGACGGAGTGCGCCGGAATGCCCGTCAATCAGATGACCGAGTTGCGCAGGCAGTTGCGCGGCGCCAAGGCTGAGTATTGCGTAATCAAGAATACCCTGGCCGTGCGCGCGTCGGCTGGGACGAGCCTCGCCGATGCAAAACCGCATTTCAAGGGACCCACCGGGTTGGTGATCGGTTACGACGATCCGGTTCTCCCGGCGAAAATCTTGCGGGATTTTATTCAGGCCGAGAAGCGCACCGAAAAGATTAAGATCACAGTCGGGGTGCTCGAGGGCAAGTTGGTGCAGGCTGCGGATCTCGCAGCGATTGCGCAGTTGCCCAAGAGAGAAGTGCTCATTGCGATGCTGCTATCGGCCATGCAGGGCCCGATTCGCGGCGTGGTGTATGCGTTGAGCGGAGTATTGAGCAAGTTCGTACGAGTCATTGCAGCCATTCAGGATAAAAAGAAAGGGGAGGGCGACATGTCAGCAGCAGCAGGAACCAAATTGTCACAAGATGAAATGATCAAGGCAATCGAGGGTATGAGCGTGTTGGAATTGGCCGATCTGGTCAAGGGGCTGGAGACCCGTTTTGGCGTCACAGCAGCGGCTCCAATGGCCATGATGGCACCGGCTGGCGGTGGAGCGGCGGCGGCACCCGCAGAGGAAAAGACATCGTTCGACGTAATTTTGGTCAGTGCGCCGGCTGACAAGAAGATCCAGGTCATCAAGGTCGTGCGCGAGCTCACCAGCCTCGGACTCAAGGAAGCAAAGGACTTGGTTGAAGGCGCTCCCAAGCCCGTCAAGGCCGGTGTGACCAAAGAAGAATCCGATACCATGAAGAAGAAGCTCGAAGAGAGCGGAGCCAAAGTCGAAATCAAGTAATCGCTCGGTGATCTGCGGTGCGAGGTTGTCCGGTGGGGTGGCGCGAGGCGTTCATCTCTTATGAGCTTGGAGGGCTAACGAATGTCGGAATCGACTCTTTCGGAGTTTGTCGAACGCAAGGATTTTTCTCGGATTCGTACGAGCATCGACATTCCCGATCTCATTGAAATCCAGAAGCGGTCCTACGAGGAGTTCCTCCAGATGGAGGTCGAGCCGGATCGTCGCAAGGATCAAGGGTTGCAAGCGGCATTGGCCAGCGTATTTCCCATCACGGACTACAACAACACCGCAGCGCTGGAGTTCTCCAATTATTCGTTGGGGACGCCAAAATACGATGAGCGGGAATGCCTTGAGCAGGGGATGACGTACGCGGTTCCGTTGAAACTGCGGGTGCGGCTGATTGTCTTCGACAAGGAAGATAAGGGGCCCAAGAAGAAAGTCTTGGACGTTCGGGAGCAGGAAGTCTATGTCGGCGAACTTCCGCTTATGACGGAGCGTGGGACGTTTCTTATCAACGGGACTGAGCGAGTGGTGGTCAGTCAGCTGCACCGCTCGCCAGGCGCGTCCTTTACCCATGACAAGGGGCGGACCCATGCCAGCGGGAAGGTGCTCTTCTCCGCTCGGATCATTCCGTATCGCGGATCTTGGCTCGATTTCGAGTTTGATGCGCGGGATATCTTGTATGTGCGGATCGATCGCCGTCGGAAGATGCCGGCGACCATTCTGCTCAAGGCCTTCGGGTATAGCACCGACGATCTGCTGCGGATGTATTACCCCGTGGAAGAGATTCGTGTTTCCAAAGGGAAGCTCTACAGGAAGCTCGATGCGGAGATCCATCACGGCCTGAAGTGTTCGACGGAAGTGATGGAGAAGGGGGGCAAGAACCCTCTGGTGCGTGAAGGGGCGAAACTGACCAAGGTAAAGATTGCTGAGCTGAAAGCCGCGGGAATCAAGGAAATTCCGGTGACACCTGCCGAACTGGTCGGGCGTGCGGTGCTGACGGAACTCGTTGATGCCGGCAAGAAGCAGTCGCTGGCGGAGAAGAATCAGCGTCTCACTGAAGAGATTCTTGAAAAGATTCTGGAGAGCGACATCGAGGAATTCAAGGTCATTTACCTCGATACGACGAATGCCACGCTGGTCATCCTCGACACCCTTGATATGGAGCGCACCGCCTCGAAAGAAGAGGCGATGGTTGAGATCTATCGTCGCCTGCGGCCAGGCGAGACGCCCTCGGTCGAGACCGCGCGGGCCTTGTTCGATAACCTGTTTTTAAGTCCCAAGCGATATGATCTGTCGCCGGTGGGGCGCCTGAAGCTGAACAAAAAGCTCGGGCTCGATTTCGCGCTCGAACAGCGTACCTTGACGGCGCAAGATATCGTGGAAGTGGTGCGTTACCTGGTGAATCTCAAGATTGGTCGCGGTGAGATCGACGACATCGACCACTTGGGCAACCGTCGTGTGCGGTCTGTGGGCGAACTCTTGGAAAACCAGTTCCGTCTGGGGCTTGTGCGAATGGAGCGGAGCATCAAGGAGCGCATGAATCTCCTCGACATGGAGACGGTGCTGCCACACGACCTGATCAACGCCAAGCCGGTGGTGGCGGCGGTCAAGGAGTTTTTCAGCAGCAGCCAGCTTTCCCAGTTTATGGACCAAACAAATCCCCTCGCCGAGATTACGCACAAGCGCCGGCTGTCGGCCCTTGGTCCTGGCGGTTTGACTCGCGAGCGTGCCGGCTTCGAAGTGCGTGACGTGCATCCCTCGCACTACAGTCGCATTTGTCCGATTGAGACGCCGGAAGGGCCAAACATCGGTTTGATCACGTCCCTGGCCACCTATGCGCGTATCAATGAATTTGGATTCATCGAGGCGCCGTACCGGAAGGTGGTCAAGGGCCGAGTGAGCGATGAACTGGAGTATCTCTCGGCCATCGAGGGTGACAAGTACATCATTGCCCAAGCCAACTCGAAAGTTGATGCGTCGGGTCGTCTCGTGTCCGAAACGGTGTCGGCTCGTTCAGCCGGGGACTTTATTACCGCTACTCCTGACAAGATCGAATACATGGACGTCTCTCCGAAGCAGGTGGTCAGTGTGGCCACGGCGCTGGTGCCGTTCCTCGAGCATGATGACGCCAACCGCGCATTGATGGGATCGAACATGCAGCGGCAAGCGGTGCCTTTGCTGAAGGCCGAGTCCCCCTTGGTCGGAACCGGCATGGAAGCCGTGGTTGCGCGTGATTCCGGTTATGTGGTGCAGGCAAAGCGTGAAGGCGTGGTAGAGAGTGTCGATGCCACAAGGATTGTCGTCCGTGCCGATGCGAAAGAGGGGCGCAAGCGAAACGATTCGGGCCTTGATGTGTATGAAATGATCAAGTTCCAGCGATCGAACCAGAATACCTGCATCACCCAGACCCCTGTGGTCCGGGTCGGGGAACCCGTGAAGAGGGGGCAGGTGCTGGCGGATGGTCCTGCCATCGATCATGGAGAATTGGCACTCGGCAAGAACGTGCTCGTCGCGTTTATGCCTTGGGGCGGATACAACTTCGAAGATGCGATTCTGTTGAGCGAAAAGTTGGTGCGGGAAGACGCCTTTACCTCGATTCATATCGAAGAGTTCGAGGTGGAAGCCCGCGATACGAAGTTGGGCAAGGAAGATATTACGCGCGACATTCCGAACGTCGGCGAAGAAGCACTTCGCGATTTGGACGAGAGCGGGATTATCCGGATCGGTGCGGAGGTGAAGCCCGGCGACATTCTCGTGGGGAAGGTCACCCCGAAGGGCGAAACCCAGCTGACGCCGGAAGAGAAGTTGTTGCGGGCGATTTTTGGCGAAAAGGCCGGTGACGTC
This sequence comes from Nitrospira sp., assembly GCA_040006855.1. Classification (GTDB taxonomy): domain Bacteria; phylum Nitrospirota; class Nitrospiria; order Nitrospirales; family Nitrospiraceae; genus Nitrospira_A. Next base: position 5,605 of record JBDTWG010000076.1, on the reverse strand, counting down.
AAGGATACGTCCCTCACGGTCCCGCCGGGCGTGGAAGGGATCGTCGTCGATGTGAAGATCTTCTCTCGCAAGGGGCTCGATAAGGATGAGCGCTCAAAGAGCATCGAGAGCGAAGATCACATGAAGTTGCAGCGCGACCATCAGGAAGAGCTGCGGATTATCGAAGACGAGAAAACGAAAAAAGTTCGCAAACTGTTGCTCGGCAAGGTTGTCGGCCGGGACCTGATGGATCCTGAGACCGGCGACGTCATTCTGAAAAAGAAGGGCAAGCTCACCGCCGAAATTCTGAAGCGGTTGCCGGATGACATGGTGCGGCACATCATTCTCAGCGATCCGGACGAACAGAAGGAGCTTGAAGATGTCGAGCGCCGCGCCAAGGAGCAGATCGAAATTTTGCAGACGTTGTATGACGAGAAGGTCGGTCGCCTGAGGCGAGGGGATGAACTTCCGCCGGGTGTGATCAAGTTGGTGAAAGTCTACATCGCGATGAAGCGGAAGATTCAGGTCGGCGACAAGATGGCCGGGCGTCACGGTAACAAGGGCGTGGTTTCACGTGTCCTACCGGAGGAAGACATGCCCTATATGCCGGACGGAACGCCCGTTGAGATCGTCTTGAATCCGTTGGGTGTGCCGTCCCGTATGAACGTGGGTCAGATCTTGGAGACGCATTTGGGTTGGGCGGCGCGGGCGTTGGGGATCAAGGTCGCGAGCCCGGTGTTTGACGGAGCCTCTGAGAAGGAGATCAAAGAACTCCTGAAGAAGGCCAAGCTTTCCCCCAGCGGTCAAACCGAGCTGATGGATGGGCGTACGGGCGAATCATTCGCGAGCCCCGTGACGGTTGGATACATGTATGTGCTGAAGCTCCACCACCTGGTGGACGATAAGATTCACGCCCGCTCGATTGGCCCTTACTCCCTCGTGACTCAACAGCCACTCGGAGGAAAAGCACAATTCGGCGGTCAACGTTTGGGAGAGATGGAAGTGTGGGCGCTTCAGGCGTATGGAGCCGCTTCTATTCTGCAAGAATTCTTGACTGTGAAATCCGACGACGTGCCGGGACGATCGCGCATGTATGAAGCGATCGTCAAGGGGGAGCCATTCCTGGAACCTGGTTTGCCGGAATCATTCAACGTGTTAGTCAAAGAGCTGCAAAGTCTGGGGCTCGATGTCGAGCTGGTCAAATCGAAGGACTGATTCTAGTGCTGAGTGTGCATAACGAATTAGCTCACCACTGAGAATTGCGCTCAGGCGACCGTTAAGGAGGGATCAACCTTGGAAGGTGTATACACATTATTCGAAAAACCGCGTGACTCGGTGTCGTTCGACTCGATGCGGATTCGCATTGCGTCGCCCGAAAAAATCCGGTCGTGGTCATATGGCGAGGTCAAGAAGCCAGAAACGATCAATTACCGATCCTTCAAGCCTGAAAAAGACGGTTTGTTTTGCGCCAAGATTTTCGGCCCGATCAAGGACTGGGAGTGCAATTGCGGTAAATATAAGCGGATGAAACATCGCGGCATCGTCTGCGACAAGTGCGGTGTCGAAGTGATTCAGTCGAAGGTGCGCCGCGAACGGATGGGGCACATCGAGCTGGCGGCTCCGGTTGCGCATATCTGGTTTCTCAAGGGTGTCCCGAGTCGGATCGGGACCCTGTTGGACATGAGCCTCAAGCAGCTCGAAAAGATTCTCTACTTCGAAAGCTACGTCATGGTCGATCCCGGCTCCACGAGCATGAGCGAACAGGAGTTGGTGACGGAGGAAAAGCTGCGGGAGTTGCAATCTGAGTATGGCAACGGCGCGTTCAAGATTGGGATCGGCGCTGAGGCTATCCGTGAGTTGCTTCGCAAAGTCGATATTAATACGCAGTGGGACGAATTGCATGTGAAGGCAAAAGCCTCTGCGTCCGCTGCGTTGAAGAAGAAGTATGCCAAGCGGCTGAAAGTCCTGGAGGCGTTCCGCCGTTCGGGTAACAAGCCGGAGTGGATGATTATGGATGTCATCCCGGTGTTGCCGCCTGAGCTCCGGCCACTTGTGCCCTTGGACGGAGGGCGTTTTGCGACCTCGGATCTCAACGACCTCTATCGTCGCGTGATCAATCGGAACAATCGCTTAAAGCGCTTGATCGAATTGAAAGCTCCCGGCGTCATCATCCGTAACGAAATGCGTATGTTGCAGGAGGCTGTAGACGCACTGTTCGATAACGGTCGTCGCGGTCGGGCGATTCGTGGACCGAACAAGCGTCCGCTGAAGTCGTTGAGCGATATGCTCAAGGGAAAACAAGGACGGTTCCGCCAGAATCTCCTGGGTAAGCGGGTTGATTACTCAGGTCGAACCGTCATCGTCGTTGGACCGGAATTACGTCTCCATCAGTGCGGATTGCCCAAGAAGATGGCGTTGGAATTATTCAAGCCGTTTATCTTCCACAAGCTGGAAGAGCGGGGCGCGGCTACGACGATCAAGAGCGCCAAACGATTGGTGGAAAAAGAGCGGCCTGAGGTGTGGGATGTGCTGGATGAAGTCATCCGCGAGCACCCTGTATTGCTCAATCGCGCGCCGACTTTGCACCGGCTTGGTATTCAGGCCTTCGATCCTGTCTTGGTTGAAGGCAAGGCGATTCGGCTCCACCCCCTTGTCTGCGCTGCGTTCAACGCCGACTTCGATGGTGACCAAATGGCCGTCCACGTGCCCTTATCCGTCGAAGCGCAGGTCGAGGCGCGCGTTCTGATGATGTCGATCAATAACATCCTTTCGCCTGCCAATGGAAAGCCGATTGCCGTACCATCTCAAGATATGGTTCTTGGATGTTATTGGCTAACAAAAGAGCGGGTCGGGGCTAAGGGCGAAGGCAAGCTGTTCGGGTCTCCTGAGGAAGCGCGGATTGCATATGATGCGGGTGCGTTGGATGAGCATGCGCGGATTAAGGTGCGATCCAATGGCGCGATGATTCAAACCACTGCTGGGCGTGTGATTCTGGCAGAGATCCTTCCTGCGATGATGCCTTTCGCGGATGCAAACAAGCTGATGACCAAAAAGGAAATGTCGAAGCTTATCGACGCGGTCTATCGGCAGGCGGGACATCGTGAAACTGTGACGTTCCTGGACAAGATCAAGGACCTCGGCTTTCACTATGCGACTAGGGCCGGGATGTCCATCTGCATCGATAACATGCACATTCCCTCCCGCAAGGAAGACCTTATTGGGAAGGCTCAGCATGAAGTGAACGAAATCGAAAAGCAGTATTCCGAGGGTTTGATCACCAACGGGGAACGGTACAACAAAGTCATCGACATTTGGGCGCACGTCACCGAACAGGTGGCTAACGAGATGATGAAGGAATTGGGCGCTGGCGGCGATCCGGCCAAGGTCGAATCGTTCAACCCCATTTTCATGATGGCTGATTCGGGTGCGAGAGGCAGTTCGCAGCAAATCCGCCAGCTGGGCGGTATGCGCGGTTTGATGGCGAAACCGTCCGGAGAAATTATCGAAACCCCGATCACGGCAAATTTCCGTGAAGGCTTGACGGTATTGCAATACTTCATCTCAACGCACGGCGCGCGAAAAGGTTTGGCCGACACGGCGCTGAAGACCGCCAACTCAGGATACCTAACCCGCCGGTTGGTCGATATCGCGCAGGATGTCATCGTGACCGAGGAAGATTGCGGCACGACCGACGGCATCTTGGTCAGCGCCCTCCTCGAGGGTGGAGAGATCATTCAGCCTTTGGAGGAACGTCTCCTTGGGCGTCTTGCCGGCGAGGATATTCGCGATCCAGTAACCGGGGAGATCATCGTCTCCTTCAACGAAGAAATCGACGAAGAGCAGGCGAAGGCGGTGGTTGAGGCCGGTGTTGATCGGGTGAAGATCCGTTCGGTATTGACGTGCCAATCGCCACGTGGCGTTTGCCGTCTTTGCTACGGCCGCGATTTGTCGCGAGGTCGACTTGTCGAAAAGGGAGAGCCGGGTGGAGTAATTGCCGCGCAATCCATTGGCGAGCCTGGTACTCAGTTGACCATGCGAACCTTCCATATCGGAGGTACCGCTAGCAAAGTGGTTGAGCAAACTGTGTTGGAGGCCAAGCACGCTGGCCATCTGAAGTTCATGAGTTTGGACGCAAAGAAGAACGCCGACGTCCACAATGGCGGTATTGCGGTACGGAATAAAGAGGGCGAATGGGTCGTCATGAATCGCAATGCAAAGATTGCGATCGTCGACGACACTGGCCGAGAGCGGGAGAAGTACCCGGTCGTTTATGGCGCCAAGATCAAGGTCAAGGATGGAGACCGGGTTGAGGTGGGGCAAAAGCTGGTCGAATGGGACCCCTATTCGTTGACGATTCTTACGGAAACCGGCGGGAAGGTTGCCTACGGCGACATTCTTGAAGGGGTGACCATGAAGGAAGAGTTTGACGAAGTGACCGGCCTGTCACGGAAGGTCATCATCGAGCAGAGCGGCGCCACGTTGCGTCCACGTGTGTCGATCAAGGACGACAGCGGCAAGACGGCAAAGGTGTCCGGATCGGGGACGCCTGTAGCGCGGTATTTGCTGCCAGTGGGTGCGCATATCTTCGTCGAGAAGGGAGCTCAAGTGCACCCTGGTGACGTGTTGGCCAAAATTCCGCGCGAAACAACTAAGACCAAGGACATCACCGGCGGTCTTCCGCGCGTCGCAGAGTTGTTCGAGGCTCGCAAGCCGAAGGAGCAGGCGGTCATCAGCGAAATCGACGGCGAGGTCTCTTATGGCGGCTTTGTAAAGGGTATGCGGAAAGTGCTGGTCGACAACAAGATGGGCGATGTGAAGGAGTACTTCATCCCCAAGGGTAAGCACGTCAATGTGCATGAGGGAGACTGGGTGCGGGCTGGTGAGCCACTAATGGATGGTTCAGCCAATCCGCACGACATTTTGGATGTCTTGGGCCCGAAAGAGCTGCAGAAGTACCTCGTCGACGAAGTGCAGGATGTCTATCGGTTGCAGGGCGTGTCCATCAATGACAAGCACATTGAGATCATCGTCAGACAAATGCTTCGGAAGGTCAGGATCGAAGATCCGGGGGATACGTCATTCTTGCCCGGAAGCCAGGTCAGCAAAGGACTGTTCGATGTGGAGAATCAGCGAGTCCTGGACAAAGACGGAAAGCCGGCACTTGGAAAGCCAGTCCTCCTCGGTATTACCAAGGCCGCGCTGACCACGGATAGCTTTATTTCGGCGGCATCCTTCCAGGAAACCACTCGCGTGCTGACCGAGGCCGCGATCAACGGTCGCGAGGATAACCTCCTCGGCTTAAAGGAAAATGTGATCGTAGGTCGTCTCATTCCAGCCGGAAGTGGCTTCGAAGAATATCGCGAGACCTTTGTGGCGAGTGCCAGGAGTGCCGGAGATCTACCAGCAGGTCAGGCTCAACCGGTTGCCGTGGGGCAACAACCGATCGTCTCCACGGGAAGTGCGACTGAAAATAATGAGTGAAAGAAAAGAACTTTCTTGACATAAGTAGTACGCATCTCTATAATCCGACGGCTTCGCTCATGAGTATTTTAAGTAAATGTTTGCTTGATCACGAAAGAGTATAGTGCATGCCAACGATTAATCAGCTCGTGCGAAAAGGCCGCAC
>JBDTWG010000075.1:0-12140 GCA_040006855.1 Nitrospira sp. | reverse complement strand
CTGTTGCTTTCAATACGCGCAAAACGATCATAGTGAATCGAAAGCCGTCCGTCCGAGGTCTGCCCGGTAGTGGTGGAGAGAGGGTTATGGCCAAACAGCCCGAGGAGCGCGGCCACGATGCAGCATGCAAGCAAGACCTGTCCAATCCGCTCCAGTCGCCACTGGCGGTATTGGAATGGGAGATCCTGTTCGATTTGGATTTTCTTGTCCACGATCGTGACGTTCCCAGGCCCTCAATCATGGACTAGTTCGATATTCATTGAAAATAGGACTAACCCTAGGGAGGCGGGGGAGCTTGGAGTCGTCGGTGTCGGGCCTTGAACCGTCGGCAGGCGTATCGAGTACCGGACCGCCCGAACATAGATACGGCCAGACGGTCGATCGCCCTGTGCTAGTGAACGACACGTTCCCCCTTGAACGAAATGGACGCCAACGTTACACTCTGATCCACTGCTGTCACCTGACTAAGGAGGTCCCATGACCTCACTCCGCTTTATTCTCCTCATAAGCATTCTCGCGACGACGTCCTTATTCGGCACCGTGCCCTCTGCCTTTGCATTGTCCTCGCAGGCAGTCGGCCCCTATGCGCAAGGCCTGGACGCATTGAATGAAGGCCACTGGCATGATGCGGTATCGGCTTTTTCTCGCGCGTTGGATCAGTCGGGCGATGATCCCGACATCGTCCTCGCTCGCGGCGTGGCCAACACATTGGCCGAAGATTTCCCGCGCGCACAGAAAGACCTTGGCCGGGCCCAACGGCTAGGACTGAAAGGCCGCGAGGCCCAGCTGTGGCTGTGGGCAACCGAGGCGATGAGCGGGATCATCGTCGTCCCGGATCACGCACTTGGAGGCGGGCCCAGAAGCCTCAATTCCGGACGTCCGGCAGTCGTCAGTATCCCGGGGCATGTCGCGCAGGGAGGGCAGGATTATTCCTCCGACTACGGTTCCTTCATCGTGTACCGACTCGCGATGGAATATCAGAAACATCGCCTGCCGCGGGACTCCGGCGGATCCGGTAATCCCAACGGCACCAAGGGCCCGCAGATGCGGCAGGCCATGCTGAAAGCCGGTCAACTGTTTGCGGAGAGGAATTATCGACGGCCTGAGCTGGCCTCGATCAACGTTTCGAGGGCCAAACAAGCGACCGGCGGCAAGGCCACCGGTGGATCGATGGCCCATGTGGAGCGCGCGCTCGCGTCAAACCCTGGCGATCCCGATGCGCGTTATCAGGCAGGCATGGCATGGCTCGACGCGGAACGTCCCGCCCGCGCCAGAAGAGAATTCACGATCGCACTGACGCTCAGGACTGATTTTCCAGAAGCTTACCTGGGCCGGGCCACGGCTGCCGCTCGCCTGAGCGACGAAAAACGAATGGACGCGGATCTTGCCGTCTATAAGAAAGAGGGATGGCTTTCGACCAGATCAGCCCGCTCGGCCGTGGAAGATGAATTGGGCCGCAACAGGATCACAGGTTCGGACGAGTCATTCTTGAAAGAGCTCCAAGACGCAGCGCGTTCCGACAAACCGATGGAGCAATTGATCGCCATCGCGTCGAAACTCCACCGCGTGATGGAAGAGCAACGGCTTCGATATGACGAGATCTATCAGGAGCGCTTGCGGACATTGGACGAGGCGGTGCGCGAGAATCCCAAGAACGAAGATGCCCGCATTCCCGCCTACCTCGGCGTGGTCAACGAAGAAGACGACAAACTCGATGAGGCAGCCGCCCTCTATCGCGTCGCCGTAGCCTTGGAAGAAGCACGCCTGCGGTTGGACGAGCTGAAGCCGGAAACCGGCGCGCCGTTGGGACGCGATGCGCTGGAGTTTGGCCTGGCCATCCAAGCACGCTTCCATCTCGCCAGGCTTGCCGAGCACAATCACAAACAGGCGGAAGCCCTGACCCAGTATCAGGCCGTGCTGGGATACGAAAAGCGTATGAACCGCGGCTTCGAATCCCGGCAGATGTTCACCGCGATGTGGCCGGATCAGAAGCCGGAGAAAGGCGCGGTCGTGATGGCGCCAAAGAATGCGTCCACGCTCGTCGCCGAGGCCCACTTGCGAACGGGCAAGCTTCTTTCGACGATGGGGAAACATGACGAGTCGATCGAGCACCTCAGGGGTGCGGCCACGTATGGCCCCTTGAGGATGGCCGGCATGCCACAGATCGGCAACGCCAACGGCGATACGAATTTCGGGGGCCTCGCCGGCGCGCCGGCTGCGGAGGCCCAATTCTACTTAGCCAAAGAATTGATGGCGAAGGGTGATCTCGAAGGGGCGCAACGGGTCTTGTACGAGGTAGGCCGCGATCTGCCGGACGATCTGCGAGGGCAACTCAACGAACTCAATATGGCCATGGCACGCCTGCATTCTCGCCGCCCGCGCGATCCCTATTCCGGCATGACTGAGGAGAAGCGCCCATACATCGACATGCAGATGCAGCAGGATCAGGAACGCTCTCGCATGGCCGTGCGACAGATGGCGCCGAGGGCGCGCGTGGTGCCGGAGGTCGTGGGTCGCTGGGAGATGACGCCGAACAATCAGTTTCTTCCGAAGAAGACGCTCACGATCGAAGCCGACGCGAAGTTCACGCTCGTCTCGACGGACGGCTCGACCTCGCAGGGAAAGATGGACATACAGATCGGCCGTGATCCCGTCCGGGGACGGCCCGAACCTTCCAGAGGTCAGATGATGCTTTACGAGGAGACTTCGGGACAGATCGGAACCATGTGGTATGAATTCACCGGAGAAGGCCTGATGGAGATCACCGAGATGGATAGCACAAAGTACGCCACGAAGCGGCAGCGATAACAGATGACCACTCTCCTGTTGCGTCACCTCTGGACCTCTGCGCTCCTGATAGGGGCCTTCGCGTTTTCTCACAGTCCCACGCTCAGCCGACCTCGGATGTCATCAGCTCTCAAGGACAATACGACCAGTTCGCCGTCGGCGGTGCGCACCGCTGGTTCGACAACCATCCAGCCTACTTCCGAGAGAAAGGAAGTCACTGCCTCTCGATTCTCGATCAGGCGAAGGTCGATCAGGACGAGGCGTTGGCCCTCTATGAGCAGGCCAGACAGCCCGGTGTCGCCAATGCGTTCAATCCTCAATAGCCATCTACCCTTTCGCAGCATCTTCAGAACTCTAACGTGGAGCCCTCAACCCTAGCTGGCGCCCTGAATCAGTCTGCAACGACAAGCGTCCAGCATAATTAATGCTCCCTCCATACTCGTTCACATTCTCTCTGTAGGAATGGCGTCCGTGGTGGGTTTATTGCGCCCGTCGAGCGAGAATAACCTCTGTCGTGGTTTCCTCCATCAATATTCCCCCACGAGTAGCCGAAACCAGCCTTCACTGCGCGCATCGGACGAGCACAGTTCATCGTGCGCGTTCTGCGCGCAAGAAGGGTGGTCGGCTGCTCCGTCCCCTTCCTTTTGAGGGCGCGCGCTCCGGGAGCAAGAGAACGCCACGGGTGACGTTCACCACATCCCAATGCTCCTTCCGAGCTCGCTCGTTGTTATCTCCCCCACGGGCGGCCTGAATCGGTCTCTCTCACTGCGCGCACCGAACGAGCATATCGCCTCCCATACGGAGTTGATTATCAGATGTGTGCATTGCGCGAGGTCCACGGCGCCACGAATAATTAGCGCCACGTCTGTGGACGCCGCCGAGATGTGAGGCGGCAGTGGCTTCGAAGGATGGACTGACTCGTCCACGCTCTGACGCTCTGGAATTCCTCCCCTCCACTCTGGAATTTCTCCCCAACGGCAACCTCGTGATCCGCCATACGTCACTCGTCTATCGAATGAACTATTTAACATAACCAATTGTTTAAATTAACACTGTTACCACATCAAGCCTCATCACGGTCCCCTGGCATATTCTCTGCTCTCATCCTCTGACATGCCAAGCTCCTCTCCAATTCTTTTGATCGACGACAGCCCCGGCGAGTGTGAATTGTTTCGCCAGGCGCTGACGCAAGCCGGGTATCATGGACGGTTAGAAATCGCGGACAGCGGCCGCACGGCCATGACACACCTCAACGATCACTTGAACAGCGATGAACCGGCACTGGTCCTGCTCGATCTCAAATTGCGGGGGGAACGCGGTGTGGATGTGCTGAGGCACTTCAAGCAAGACGCGCGTTACGCGCACATTCCGATCGTGATTCTCACCAGCTCCGACGACAGCCTGGATATCCGCGCCTGCTACCAAGCGGGGGCCAACGGCTATGTGGTCAAACCGGGCGAGTTCGAAGATCTGGTCACCTTGGTCCTCCACCTGTGGAAATTCTGGATTGAGCATAACTGCACGTTACGAATGGCGACTTCATGCTGACGCGCGCCGCTCTCAAAAACCCCTACGCCGTCTTCGCGCTCTGCATGATCGCGCTGATCCTCGGCGGCGTGTCGTACCAGAAGATGCGCGTGGACATCTTCCCCGAAATCAAACTGCCTTCGATTCTCGTCACCACGTTTTACCGAGGCTTGAGCCCGAGCGAAATGGAAGGCGCCATCACGCTCAAGATGGAGCAACGGTTTGTTGAGGCGAGTTACGTCGAGCACATCGAATCGCAATCGCTCGCCGGGATGAGCTACATCAAGGTCTTCTTCCAGCCCGACTACAGTATCGACTCAGCACAATCGGAGCTGACCAGTCTGGCCTACAGCATCATCCGCCTCTTGCCGCCCGGCGTGTATCCGCCCTCCGTCTACAAATTCGGCATCTCCAGTCTGCCGGTCGGCCTGCTCTCCATCTCCAGTGACTCCCTGGGTCCCAAGGAAATTCGTGACCTCGCCTATTTCACCGTGCGCCAGCAGATCGCCAACATCCCCGGCATTTCTTTCGGTCCTCCCCTGGGCGGCAAAGTCCGGCAGATCACAGTGTTTCTCGATCAACAGCGGCTGCTCGCACGCGGCATTTCTCCATCTGATGTGGTAACGGCACTCAACAGCCAGAGCGCGATCATTCCGGCGGGCGACGTCAAGATCGGCGACCTCGACTACTACGTCTATTCCAACAGCCTCATCGACGTCGTGGACAAGATCAACGACATCCCGATCAAGATCGTGAACGGCACGCCGGTGCTGATACGCGACATCGGCACCGCCGCCGACAGCGCCGCCGTGCAGACCTCCATCGTGCGGGTGAACGGCCGCGAAGCGACCTACATTCCGATTACCAGGCAGGAAGGCGCCAACACGCTGGAGGTCACCGACGGCATCCGCGCCAAGCTCACGAAGCTCACCGAAATTCCATCCGGCACCACGGTGAAGTTTCTGTACGACCAGTCGTTGTACATCCGCCAGGCCATCGCCAACTTGCAGAAAGAAGGCCTGCTCGGTGCCGGACTCGCCGGCTTGATGATTTTCATCTTCTTAGCGAGCGTGAAAGCGGCGCTCGTGGTCGGCCTAGCGATTCCCCTTTCACTCACCGCTGCACTCGTCGCGCTGTATCTCACGGGGCAAAGCGTGAACATCATGACGCTGGGTGGCTTGGCACTGGTGATCGGCACCCTGCTCGACAACAACATCGTGGTGCAGGAAAACCTGCACCGCCACTTGGAAATGGGCAAAGATGGGCGCTCGGCAGCGGAGGACAGCGCCACGGAACTGACGCTGCCGATTCTCGTCGCGACCATCTGCATCCTGATCGTGTACCTGCCGATCATGTTTTTTACCGGCATCGTCAAGTACCTCTTCGTGCCGCTGGCCATGACAGTGGCCTTTGCCATGCTGGCGGACTATGTCGTCTCCATGTCGGTCACGCCCGTCATGCTGGCTTGGCTCTACCGAGTCGGCCATGCCAAGAAGGCGGAGGAGGATTCGTCGGCCAACCAAGGGTGGTTTCGCTATGTGCTGGCGGTCTACGAACCCTTGCTGAAGGCGGCCCTGCGCTTCAAGGCCCTCGTGATCGGGCTCGCGACCCTGGCCCTGCTGGGCACGGGGATTTTATTGATCCCCCATCTCCATACCGAGTTCTTTCCCAAAGTCGATGCGGGCAACTTCACGATGCTGGTCACGGCTCCCGAAGGATCACGGATCGAGAAGACCACGGCCATCGTGGCGCAGATCGAACATCTGGTGCAGGAGATCATTCCGAAAGCCGACCTGGAAGAAGTGATTTCCAACTCCGGTCTCTATTTCGGAGATGCCGCGCGGTTCGCGCCGAACACCGGCAACCACACGGCCTTTGTCTTGGTGAATCTGGTATCCGGCCACGAAGGCCGCACGGAAGATTACATCGCGGCATTACGCGAGAAACTCAAATCGGCCATGCCCGGCGTGGAGGTTGCCTTTCAAACCGGCGGGATCATCAGCGACGTGTTGAACTTCGGCCTCAAGGCGCCGATCGACATTCAGGTCAAGGGCCCCAGCCTCGACATCATCCGGCCGGTAGCGGAACAGATCCAACAACGGATCGCCCAGGTCCCCAACACCGTCGACGTGCGGATCAAGCAGGGTAAGAGTTATCCCGAGCTGCACATCGATGTGGACCGGACCAAAGCCGCCTATTACGGCATCAACCAAAATCGCGTGGTCGTGGATGTGATCACCGGCATCAGCTCGAACCTGGCCCTCTCTCCGAATTATTGGCTGGACCCGAAAACCGCTAACGGCTATTTCCTCCTGGCGCAATATCCCGAACAATCGCTCACCACGACGGAAGATTTGCTGAATATTCCCATCATCGGCGCGCGGACACCGTTGTTGCCGACCGCCAGCCTTACGGGCGGCGGGATGCAGGGCTCGACCCTGGCGTTGCAAAACACGCCCTTCGCCGGTCGCCAGATGGAACTCACGAGCGGCTACTATGCGTCGGGCGACGATCGGCGCGGGCCGCCGATCCTGTTGCGAGACGTGGCCTCGCTCAAATTCAAGACCGGCCCCGATTCCGTGGACCATTACGATTTGTCGCGATTGATCAACGTGCTGGTGACGCCGGTCGGCAACGACCTGGGCCACATAGCCAAGGACATCGAGAAGGCACTGGCCGACGTGGCCCTGCCGAAAGACGTGACGGTGCAGCTGCGCGGCGAAGTGGCCAACATGCGCGGCGCCATCCAGAACTTCGCGCTGGCCCTGCCGCTCGCCGTGGTGCTGATCTACCTGGTGATGGTCGCATTGTTTCGATCCTTCATCGATCCGCTGATTATTCTGGTGGCCGTGCCGTTGGGATGGATCGGCACAGTCTTGACCCTGCATTTTACGAACACCTCGGTGAACGTCGAATCGATGATCGGCACGCTCATGATGATGGGCATCGTGGTGTCGAACAGTATTCTGCTCGTGGATTTTGCCAATCGCATGGTCCGCCACGGGGCCACCGCTGAACATGCCGTGTTGGAAGCGGGTCGTCGTCGCATCCGGCCGATTCTCATGACCGCCCTCGCGACCATCCTCGGCCTCTTACCCTTGGCGCTCGGCTTCGGTGAAGGTAACGAAACCATGGTGCCTTTGGCGCGCGCCGTCGTCGGCGGATTGGCAGTGAGCACCATCATGACGCTCCTAGTCGTGCCGGTGATGCATTGTCTCGTACTCTATCGCCGGGTTCGGGTACCGCTCTCGTCAACCCTCGGCGCGACCTCGGAGGAAATTTAATGGATGAACCGTCAACGACCCCCCGCCCGATCCGGGCCACGCGCCGGACAGCCCGCTGGATTGCGGCTGCCATCGTGCTCGCTCTGGTGATCGGCGGACCTCTCTATTGGCGCAACATCCACGAGGTCGGACAGCCGATCCCCACTGGGTCATCCACAGCCGGTACCGCACCGCAACCCGCTGAGGAGACGCTCGCGCTGCCCGATAGCGAGCCGGTTGACGTGCAGGCCACGAAAGCGACCAGGCGCGACTTGGTCTACACGATCACCCTCCCGGCGAACATTTCGCCGCTCTACCAAACCACGCTGTACGCCAAGGTCTCGGGGTATCTGAAATGGATCGGGCCGGACAAGGGCGACCGGGTGAGCAAAAACCAAGTCGTGGCGATCATCGACGCGCCGGAAGTGGAAGAGCAGTATCAGCAGGCCGTATCGGACTTCAAGATCAAGAAGTTGACCTATGAGCGGCTCGCTAAGGTCTGGAAGGAATCGCCGGACGTCATTGCCAAGCAGGACGTGGATGTGGCCGAAGCTACCTATCAAGGAGCGAAGCACCTCATGGAGCAGCGCGTGATCATGCGCGACTACACCAAAGTTCGCGCACCCTACGACGGCATCGTGACCGCCCGTTTTGCTGATCCCGGGGCCTTGATCCAGATCGCCACGTCATCGGCCACCACCGCGATTCCGCTGTTCACGATCATGGACCTCGACACCGTCCGCATCTATGCGAATGTGCCGCAGGACGACAGTCCTTGGATTGTTCCCGGCAAGACCACGGCCTCGGTCAAGGTCACGGAATTGCCTGCACGTTCCTTTACCGGCACCATCACCCGCAGCACCCTGGCGCTTGATCCCGCAACCCGCAGCCTCCTTGTCGAAATCGACCTCCCCAACGCCGACCATGCGCTCAGGCCCGGCACCTTTGCGCAGGTGTCGCTTGGGTTACGCGAGATTCCGCAGGCATTGGTTGTGCCCCCCCAGGCGGTGATCAGCACGCAAAAAGGCAAATCCGTCTTCATCGTCGAACAAGGCAAGGCCACGTCGATTCCGGTACAGACCGGCATCAGCGACGGCCGCTGGATCGAGATCTCCTCCGGCTTGCGAGGCGATGAAGAAATCGTCGTCGTCGGCAAACGGAAACTGTTGGAAGGCACCCCGGTCCGTGTATCACCGTTCAATCTGCCTGAGGCCATCATGTCCCAGCAAAAATTCGAGCGGCGCGTACCGGGCGGCACCCCGCCACCCTCGACCGCCGACACATCATCGAACCCGACACAAAAGAAATAGGGAGACCACCCATGAGACGCTCCTTGCATCGGACCACTTACATGACGCTGATCGTTCTGGCTGTGGCGCAAGCCCTTGCTCCCGCCTCGCGAGCTGCCGAGCCAGATAGGGCAGTGGCCTTATCCCACGGCAGTTTTCTTGGCGTGCAACAGGCCGTCGAGATTGCGGTCAAGAATCACCCCATGCTCCTGGAAGGCGCCGCCAACCTCAAGGCATCGGAAGCGCGCACGGAACAAGCGCGTTCCCTCTACTATCCCCAGGTCTACGCCAACGCCAACACCGTGGCGGGCGCCGGCGTCAGCAATCCGCGCTTCCTCATCGGCGGCGGTCTGCTCAGAGAAAACCAATCCACCTTCACAGGCGGCGTGATCGCCAATCAGCGGATTTACGATTTTGGCTACACCAGCAACCTGATCGAATCGAACAAACTGGCTCAGAGCGCCCTCGGCCAGGATGTCAGCGCGAGGCGCGCGCTGGTGCTGCTGTATGTGCAACGCGCCTATCTGACCAGTTTGAAGCGGCGTCGATTGGTGCAGATCGCGGAAGAAACAGTCCGCGAACGGGGTCAAATCGCGGCCCAGATTGAAACGCTCTATCGCCAGCAACTGAAGTCCAAGCTGGATTTCGACCTGGCCCATGTTGAGCTCGTGAATGCGCAATCCCTATTGGTGCGGAGCCGCAACGATTTGAAATCCAGCTTCGCCGACTTAAACCGGACCATGGGCATTGCCGGGACGGACGACTATGTGCTGGAGAACATCTCCGTGGACGTGCGACCGCAGAAAACCTTGGAGAATCTGATCAATGAAAGTCTGTCGCACCCGGAAGTGAAGCGCGCGAAGGAACAGACCGCGTCCGCCGACGCGAGACTGACCGCGACCAAACGTCAGTACCTCCCGACGGTGTCGGCCATTGCCAGCGGCGGCACCTTCGATCCCTTCGATCCGCGACAGAACCAGCAAACCGGTGGCTGGTGGATGGCCGGCGCTTTGGTCTCGATGCCCTTGTTCACGGGATTTTTGATCGAGAATCAAGTCGTGGAGGCGACCGCCAATCGCGAAGCGGCCTCGGCTGCGACCAGCAACATCGAACAGGCCCTGACTCAACAGGTCACCAACGCCTACCTCGATACCCTCACGTTCGCCCAACAAATCAAATTGGCGGAGGAACAGGTCAAGACTGCCGAAGAAGCGTTACAGCTCTCGAAGCAGCGGTACAAATTGGGGCTGGGAACGGTGGTGGAAGTGACCCAGTCGGAAGTGGCGGTCACGGCAGCGCAAACGCGCTTGGCTGACACGCAATACGATTACAAGATTGCAGAGGTCACGTTGGCCTATACGTCTCAGGGCGACGATACCGGCCGGATTCTTTTATTGAGCCGTTCCACACCCGCCGGCGGTCCGATTGCAACCGTCAGTCGCGTGGAAGGGCCGCACGAGACTCCTAACTAGCCGAGTCCATGCAACACCAGTCACGGAGTTTCAGCGGTCTGCTGCCTGCACAGGCAGCGGTTCAAATGCGCTGGCCGGGAAAGACCTTCTCGAGGTCAATGACAATTTCATCTTTGGTGTTGGCCAAGAGCGAGTCCCACAGACTGCTGCTCTGACGAATGAGGGCCTCGTCGAGATCGAAAAACAAATCGAACCCTTTGGAGACGATGGGGTTCATGGGGTAGCGTCGATCGTAGATCATGCCGTAGGCCGGAATTCCATACACCGTCTGCCAATTTCCTAAGATGAAGTGAAGATTGCTGCCCCTGACATAGAGCCCGCCCGAGGTGATGATGCGCTTCACCGACGTTTGCGGCTGGCTCATATAGTACGTGACGCGCTCGTTTTCACGAGCCATGCGTAACGCTTCCACCAGCTGCGGAACCAGCGTCGCAATCTCCGCATCGCGAAACATCGGGAGCCGCCGTGAGTCGTCACCAATCCAGCGTTGCACCGCCGCTCGATGCTCCTGGACCGTGAGCCCCATGAGGACTCGCCGCACCTGCTCGTGCGAGAGCTGAACCGGGTGGCTGAAGTGACCGGGCGGCCATTCCGGCAGGACATTAGCATCCACTTCAAGCCTGACAAAGTTGACGGGATCTTCGTACACGGTGCGGGAGGGCACTTGGGGGATGGCGCAACCGGCAAGCAGCGCGAGAACCATGCCGCTCAGGGCGTACGGTAGGAGGCGTGAGGCTGTGGCACGAAACGTCTGAACAATCGGCCGGCACTCAGTCGATGGCTCGCTCCTTACCCTCCTCACGCCTTGCCCCTCACGCGTCACGTCACTCCGTGATCGTCACCGTCATTTCGACGCGCTCCAGCGGATTATCCCGCCCGTCGCGCTTGACGCCGACGACCTTGTCGACGACCTCCAGGCCGCTCTCCACTTCACCGAATACCGTATATTGCCAATCCAAAAAGTTCGCGTCGTTGACGCAGATGAAAAACTGAGACCCCGCGCTGTCCGGATCGTTCGCGCGTGCCATGGACAAGGTGCCGCGCTTGTGCGGTTTGCTGCTAAACTCCGCCTTCACCTTGTGCCCTGGCCCGCCCATGCCATGCGAGCCTCGGTCGGGATTCTTGCTGTTCGGATCGCCACCCTGGATCATGAACCCAGGAATCACCCGGTGGAACGTGGTACCGTCGTAGAACCCCTGCTTCGCCAGATCGACGAAGTTCTTCACATGGTTGGGCGCTATGTCGGGGAACAAGCGGAGCACGATCTGGCCCCAAGGCTCGTTTTTCGATGTAATAATAATGGTCGCTTGAGTTGAACCCGCTGGTGCCGTCATCTCATATCCTTTCCTGCTCAGTTAAACCGGAAGGGCGCTACACTCTCCCCTTCCAACCCTTGACTCACCGCCGTCCAGGTGAGGCCATCGTCATCGCTGCGAAAGACTCCCGAACTGGTGCCGGCGTAGAAGCCGCCTTTTTCGCCCTCGATCAACACTTGTATCGACAGGTTGCTGAGTCCCTTATTCAAAGGCATCCATTGCCGGCCCTTGTCGACGGATTTAAAGATCCCGCGGCCCGTGGCTACATAGACCCCACGGTCGTTGCTGATTAATCCGCGAATGGAATCGTTCGGCAAGGCCCGACTGATCGGCAACCAGGTTTTTCCGCCGTCGCCGCTGCGAAAGACGCCGCCGTCGAACGTGCCGGCATACACTCCCTGTTCCTTGTCCACTGCCAACACCCGGATAAAATTCTCCACCAATCCTTCGTGATCGCGCAATCCCTGCCGGAGACGCGTCCATCCT
>JBDTWG010000074.1:0-12225 GCA_040006855.1 Nitrospira sp. | reverse complement strand
GTGGAAAACTTCACTCCGGCAATGGTGGTGCTCAAATCCATGCTGATCCTTTCTCAGAGCGGACCGTCGTAAAACCGTTTTGAGGCCCCTGACCGTAGAGAGAGATGTGAGTCGAAGTGGATATCCCGAAGGTTCGCAGGATGGTCAAAAAGGCCGTCCAGCGAGGCCGCAGCGATGCGAGGGGGCGAGGCGTACCCTTGCGGTACGTTGAGCCTCTGAGGTTCACGACGCGCTGAATAAAGCGCGTCACGTATGTGAACGCCGCCGAGATAGTGAGGCGGCAGTGTCTTGCGAGAACAAAGCTGGCGGCCCTTTTCACCATCCTGCTAAGGGAGAATGGCGATGAGACGAACGGGAGCCCCGGTGCCACCGGCAATTTTCATGGGAAGGGCCACCAGCCTTCCGCCGGACGGAGGGACCTCCTCAAGGCGCGCCACATTTTCGAGACCATACAGGCCCGCGCTGTTGACTATTCGATGGACCACAAAGTCCTGAGAAGGACCATAGTCGATGCTGGGCGTGTCGATCCCGACTCCATGAATGTGTCGTTCGGCCACCAGAAACTCCGCCACTTCCTTTGAGAACCCGGGAAAGTGAAGGGTCGCAGGAAGCTCCGGTGTAGCCGTGCCGAAATAGCGCTCGCGATCCTTCCAATAGGCCCCCCACCCGGTCAGCATCATGACAACCGCGCCGGCTGGGATTGTTCCATGCCGGGCCTCCCAGCGCTGAATGTCTTCCAGCGACAAACGGTAGTCACGATCGGCGGCCACCGGGGTTCGTACGTCAATCACCACGGCGGGCCCCATCAGACGCTCGAGCAGAATACCATCGATTCCCACCTGCCCCTGTGCGAAATGAACGGGAGCATCCATGTGGGTTCCGGCATGTTCGGATAGCGCCACCTGTCCCGTCGCATACCAGGCTTCAGTCGTCGTGCCTCCCCGCACCATTGAGTCCCGATGGAAGGGAGGATTACTCGGCCAGACCTGCGTTGTCTCATCGAAGGCGTAGGTGAGATCAATGAGACGTTGCGCGCCCGCACGCTCACACCACACAGTCATCGCAGCCAACAGGATGACCACAGCGCCGACGGGACAATACATCATGGATTGAATGTCCTTTCGTTCCTGCTTCCCCATTGTGCTCCTTATGCCATCTCCCGGCCAAACCAACAGTCCTGCAACGCGTTGAGGGACTACCGGGTTGGGCGGAAATACGGTACCCTCTCCACCTGCAGGACTGCAACGTCGAAGGAGTCATGTATGCCTCATCGTCCAACGCCGGAAAGCGACCTGCAATTGTCAGGACAACGCTTTTCAGTGGAATACCACATCCGTGGATCGGCCACAGAGGCACGCGAGCGCGCAGAACTTCTCTGTATCGACCAGACCGTCGAGGCCGCTGATCACGTCATTCCATCAGGGGCGATTCGAGAACAACTACTGGGCCACGTGGTGGAACTGGAATCCTTGAGCCCCGAGCTTTTCCGCGCCGCCATCAGTTTTCCCACTGAACTCCTCGACGGATCCGTCAGTACCCTTCTGCACATGACATTCGGCATGGCCGGCTTACAAGGGCGGGTCCGCCTCACAGACCTGTCGCTGCCGGACAATCGCGTGGCGCAGATGGCCGGCCCTCGCTTCGGAACGCCGGGCCTTCGCAAGTTGCTTCACGTCCCGACACGTCCGCTCGTCTGTGCCGTCCTGAAGCCATTGGGATGCTCTCCGCGGCAATTGGCCGCCCTGGCCTATGAATTTGCACTCGGGGAAGTCGATATGATCAAGGATGATCAAAGCCTCGGAGATCAACCCTTCTGCCGGTTCGAGGATCGGATTGCACAATGCATCGACGCCGTCGGTGAAGCCTCACGCCACACTGGAAAACGCTGCCTCTATGCCCCGCATGTTTCCAGTCCCTGGCCGACTCTCATGGAACGAGCGAGCATGGCCCGGAAAGCAGGGGCCGGCGCCCTGCTGGTCTGTCCAGGCCTCGTCGGCTTTGACGCCATGGCTTCCCTGGCAATGACTCCGTCGCTCTCGCTCCCACTCGTCTCACACCCGGACTTTCTCGGGATCCACTATGTCTCGCCGGACAGCGGCATCGCTCCTTCAGTCCTTTTCGGGCTCCTCCCCCGACTGGCCGGCGCCGACATTTCCATCTATCCGACATTCGGACTCACATACCCGATCTCCCAAGGCGACTGCCGGCAAATTGCGGGATCCTGTCGCCGATTACTCGGCTCCTGTCCTCCAATATTTCCAACCGCAGCAGGGAGAATGACCGCATCGCGCATCCATGAGATGGCCGAACTCTATGGCCATGACCTCGTCTACATTCTCGGCAGTGACGTGCGCCGAGAGCCATCCAAGATACGAACTGCCTGCCGGGAGTTTGTCCGCCTGGCCGAAAAAGAGAAGCCCCTGCCCATATGAATAGTTAATGTTATTGTTCAGAGTGCATCACCAACTTGCTGCTTCTGCTGGATGATATGCGAACTCAAGGAATCTCGCGTAGCGGGGGACTGCCGGGATTCGGCACGACCGATCTCATTCGACTCCCCACGCACCCGCGTTAAGATTTTGGCTCTCTGGGCCGATATAGGCCAGGACGACCCATAACCAAGCAGCCATTCGGTTGGAGCACACATAGAGGGGAGCGTTTTGCCGCGCATGTCAGATCGCCCATCGAAGGGCACCGCACCGGAAACGATCACCGTTTGTCCGGAGTCACTCAAGGTAGGCATGTATGTCGACCTGAATTGCTCCTGGTTCAAGCACCCATTTCCTCGACGGTCGTTCAGAATTGCCTCACAGAGCCAGCTCAACACCATCCGTGGACTTGGACTAACCACTGTCCTGGTGCATCCACGGGAATCAGACCCCGACACGACAGCCGATACTGCCGCGAACCTCTCCGCTGCCCTCCCGGAAACGACCTCAGAAGTTGAACCAGACGTCGCCCTAGCCGACGAAGCCACGCCGTTGAGCAACGAAGAAGTTCCGACCGCGAACGACTACCATCAGGCGGTAGAATTGGCATCCGAAGCGTACCGACAAGTCATCCACCGCTGTTCGCAGATGATGCGAGACCTCTCGACCGGATCTCCGGAAGGTTTGCGTAACGCAAAAATGATGATCAATGGACTCAGCACCTTGCTGACCAATACTGAGGCTGCCGGTATGGTGGCCAGCGCCTTCGATCCCGAAGACCTCGATAACTTAAGCGTCCTCCATTCCCTGAATGTCTCCACCCTCTCGATGATGGTCGCCCAACATTTCGACATCGAGGTGGATTCGATCCAGCTGATCGGCATGGCGGGACTGCTACTCGATATCGGCGAGCAGCGCATCTCAGGCCGGATCCTCCGAAACCGAGCCCATCTCTCTCATCGCGAGGCGAGGGAGTACCAGCTGCATCCCTACCACGCCATTGACATGCTCAGGCGTTATACCGGGTTTCCGGAGGAAGTCCTGGACATCATTCGTAGCCATCACGAACGGCTCGATGGGTCCGGCTACCCGGAGAAACTCAAGGGCGAGCAGATTCCCCTCGCAGTCAGAATCGTCAGCGCAGTCGATCAGTACGACTCGCTGATGAATCACCCCGACCCCACGCAGGCCATCTGCCCGGCTGAAGCCTTGGCCAAGATGTACAAGCACCAGCAACACCTGTTTGCGCCCGATGTTGTCGTGGCAATGATCCAAACTTTCGGGGTGTACCCTCCGGGAACCGTGGTCACGCTTTCCGACGGGGCTCTCGGACTGGTGCTGAATATCAATTTTGAAACCCGCCTCAAGCCCCTCGTCTTGCTTTACGATCCGGCCGCCTCAAGAGAGAATCCTGCTACCATCGACCTCTCGGGAGCATCCCAACTCACCATTCTCCGTGCCATGCCGCGCGCCGAGTTGTCCAGACAGGTGACCGATTACTTTCACATCAAGCGCTGGACCGGCTATTTCATCCAGTCTTCGATGCGCGCAGTTCGGGAAGAAACGACCAAGTAAACTCGATCGGACCGCTGGCAGCCACACCCTGCGGTGTGGTATTTCCCTCGCATGGCCTTGCCGCGTGTGCTGCTGCTCATTCCTCCATTGACACAACTCAATACGCCCTATCCCTCTACGGCCCAGCTGACAGGATTTTTGCGCTCCCGTGGTTACGAGGCGACCCAGGCAGACCTCGGTCTTGAGATGATGCTCCGGCTCTTCTCGCAACCAGGGCTGGAGCAGGCGTTTCAACGCATCAGGCAGGCCGATGGGACATGGCGTGGAGAGGTGCAACAGTTTCTGGCGCTCGAAGAGGCCTACCTCGCCACGATCGAACCAGTGATCGCGTTTCTCCAGGGACAGGATCCCATGCTCGCGCCGCACCTCGCCCGGACGGGATTCCTTCCGGAAGGCCCCCGCTTTGCCGCCCAGAACCCCCAGGAAAATAGTCGATCCACGTCGCCCCCTGACCAAGCCCGGCATCGGGCCACCCTCTATATCGAAGATCTCATTGACCTGCTGCATGAAACCGTGGCGCCCCACTTATTTCTGAACCGCTATGCCGAGCAGATTGCGCAAGCCACCTCATCGTTCGACCACATCGAGCAGGCATTGGCTCAACCGTTGAGTTTTACCGACGACCTGTTACTCGACGCGCTCTGGCCGCATATCGATCGCGCCATCCCCGACGTCGTCGGCCTCACCGTCCCCTTCCCGGGCAATCTCTTCGGCGCGTTGAGAATTGGTCAGGCTCTCAAAGCCCAGCGGCCGGATATTCGCATTGTCCTGGGCGGCGGCTACGTCAATACGGAACTTCGGCGACTGGAAGACCCTCGCCTGTTCCAGTTTGTCGACTATGTCACGCTCGACGACGGTGAGCGTCCATTCTTATGTCTACTGGATCACCTCGCGGGCGGGCGCTCGGACGGCATGCTTCGCCGAACGTTTCTTTGCATGAATGGCACCGTCGTATTTCGTGACGGTAGTCGTGAGCCGGACCTGCCGATGCATGAGTTGGGCACGCCGACCTATGCAGGCCTGCCGTTACATAGCTATCTCTCGATCCTCGACAGTCTGAACCCGATGCACCGGCTCTGGTCGGAAGGCCACTGGAACAAGCTCACCGTCGCGCATGGCTGTTACTGGAAGCAGTGCACTTTCTGCGATGTGGGCCTGAACTATATTGCGCGATATGAACAGACTCCCACGGACGTGCTCGTGGAACGGATCGAAGCCCTCATTCACGAGACCGGGCAGCGGGGCTTTCATTTCGTCGACGAAGCCGCACCGCCGGCTGCGCTGAAAGCCCTGGCGCTTCGACTCCTCGAGAAACGATTGACCATATCCTGGTGGGGAAACATTCGCTTCGAGGAAGCCTTCTCACCGGACCTGGCTCGGCTGTTGGCCGCATCCGGCTGCATTGCCCTCACAGCCGGGCTTGAAGCGGCCTCGGACCGCCTGCTCGAACGAATGAAGAAGGGTATTACAGTCGACCAGACAGCGAGGGTTGCAGCCGCCTTTCGCCAGGCCGGCATTCTGGTTCATGCCTATCTGATGTATGGCTGTCCTGGTGAGACGATTGCCGATACGGTGGATTCACTCGAACGCGTCCGGCAACTCTTTGCAGATGACCTCCTACAATCTGCCTTCTGGCACAAGTTCACGGCCACGGCCCATAGTCCCATCGGACTGAATCCGGCATCGGAAGGTCTCACCATCCTGGGACCAACATTCGAAGGCTTTGCCGAAAACGATCTCCGCCATGCCGACCCCACAGCTACCTGCCCATCCTGGCTTGGCGAGGGATTGCGTGCCGCGCTGCTCAACTACATCGAACAGACCGGGCTCGACATCCCCGTACAACGTTGGTTTTTGCACGCGGTGAAACCTCCGCGAGTGGCACGACGCTGGCTGAGCACGGCGCTGTCCGTTCCCCCTTCCGCGCCTCTGACCGCCGAACGGCGCTGCGTCTGGATCGGCGGGGCACCGGTGGTGACGCCACTTGGAGCGACGCGTACCCGCGTCATTCTGCCGACTCGTGTGGAGGATTTCACCTTCATACTTTCACCGCGTCACGCCGCCTGGCTGGTTTCACTGCTTCAGGAGTCGACTCCGTCGCCACATCGGACAACCATCGAATACCCACGCCTCGCGGACGCACGCCAACACTTTCCTGCTTCCGGCACGCAAGGTTTCGATCGATTCAGTCATACCCGCGCCTGGCAGACGATCCGCCAAGCAGGCCTTCTCTTGGTCTGACTCAACTTCGTCATCTTTCTGCTCTGCCATCTCCCCGGCATTGCGAATTGGGGATAGACCTTCGTCGTCAATCCGACCACCGTCCATTGTTCGACCCTGCGTAGACTTGCCTGTGAGATCGTCCTCTGTTCAGACAGTTCAGTCACGAAGGAGTCGCCATGTTGAGAGATCTGTCGGCCTAGAGCTCTCTGCCTCGATCGGGGTATCGAATTGATCTGGACAGGGATGCACAAGGAGTGGCACTCGGCACCTCGATGCTGTGCAGAATTCCATCGGAAGGGGCCCAATGCAACAGGGGAGCCGGCCCACCGGCCCGCTCCCCTGGTTTTCCCTACATGGAAGAGATTTATTTATTGGGCTGGGGAGTGAGACGAAGATACGGCTTGATGGCTTTGAACCCTTTGGGGAACAGGGTCTTGGCTTCGGCATCATTGACCGCCGGAGTGATGATGCAATCCTGTCCGTCCTTCCAATTGACCGGAGTCGCCACCTTATATTTCGACGTCAGCTGCAGGGAGTCCACGACCCGCAGCAACTCGTCGAAATTCCGCCCGCAGGAGGCAGGATAGGTCAGCATCAACTTGATCTTCTTGTCGGGCCCGATCACAAACACCGACCGCACCGTCATGCTATCCAACGAGTTCGGGTGGATCATGTCGTAGAGGTTCGCCACCTTCTTCTCAGGGTCCGCAATGATGGGATAGCTCACCGTGCAGTTCTGAGTTTCGTTGATATCTTTCGTCCAGCCGCGATGCGAATCCAGCGGATCCACACTGATCGCCAGAATCTTCACGCCGCGCTTGTCGAATTCCCCTTTGATTTTGGCCATGTAGCCCAGCTCCGTCGTGCAAACCGGCGTAAAGTCCTTGGGATGAGAAAACAAAATACCCCACCCAGTACCCAACCATTCGTGAAAATTGACAGTCCCCTCTGTCGTCTCCGCAGTAAAGTTCGGGGCCTCGTCGCCCAATCGTAGTCCCATGGTATCCTCCTTCTCCGTTCGACCGGATGTGTAATATGCTGTATGTGATAAGGCCAAATCAGCACTCAAGAGTACCGTTTCTCAGGAGTCCGGCGCAAGCGGAAGATGCCCCGCTGAAGACTGCCGCCGCGGTACAGGCGCAAACGACCGCGCTGATCACGCTCAAGTTTTCTCTCAGGTCTCCGATACAGAACTCAGACACCCGAGGAATCCTTATGGAACATCAAAAACCGACCCCCTCCGGGCTACGGATCTCCAACGATCCCATGTACCGGTTGCTCCGCGAAGGCTGCATCAAAGAGTTCAATGTGAAACGGGCCGCGGGCGAACAGGTCGACCTCACCCGATGTGATTTACGCGGCCTCGATTTACGCGGCCTCGAGACGGATGGATTGGATTTTAGCGAGTCGTATTTTCGACAGGCCGATCTTCGTGGAATCGATTTCCGCCATGCCCGGCTCGAAGGCGCGAGCATCAACGCGGCCAAAATCTCAGGTGCCTACTTCCCCAGCGAGTTGAGTGCGAGCGAGATCGAACTCTCGTTGCTGCACGGCACGCGAATGCGCTACCAGCCAAAACCTTAGTGACCCCATCGACCCGCTTAGTTCCCCGCCAAGTTCAACCGGGCTCGGACCTGCGTGCCTTCTGAGTGGATCAATTCAGCCTCGACGAGAAACACGCGCTCCTCCGGCAGTCGGCCTGGCGCGATCAGCTGTTCACGAATCGCTTTCGCACGACCTTGCGCCAACGATCGCAATTCCGATTCTTCCACGGTCATCGCGGGAATCAGTTGCTGACGCAGTTCATCGACTGTCAGCACCCGTTCGAGACTTTTTCCTCCAGGGGCCGCTTCTCGCTTCGTCGGTTGCCTCCCCAATTTCTCGGCATAGAGATCGCTTAAGAACTCGAACTCGCGCTCCTGAGAGACGACCGCTTGCAGATTCTTCGTTCCGCCTTTCGTAAAGCGTCGCTGAACCTCCGCACTCATTTTTTGCAGGGCCAGCGCATCTCGGTCAAGCGTGAGGTCGGCTGCGCCGATGACTTCGACTCGCAAAGTCGGTCGTTCTTGCAGCGCTTTGGCGAGCGACTCGATTTTCTGTTGTTCGGCGCTCTCCAGCGTCTCTGCGCCGGCCGGGAACTCGATAAACTGCAGATCTTCTCCCCCGCCTCCCACAAGTCCTCCCAGCGCCGCGAACGGAGACGTCGCCACCTTGGTGATCACATTGAGTAGCGCGTTGAGCAAGACCCGTCCGTATCTGAAATCCGGCTCATTCAAATCCCCACGCACCGGCATATCGATATCGATCACGCCACGCCGGTCTTTCAGCAACGCCACCGCGAGACGCACCGGCAAACCCGTAGCATCGGGGCTCTCAGTCTTCTCTCCGAACGTAAATTGGTCGACCACTACCTTGTTCTCTCCGACCAATTGTTTCTTCGATACCTGATACTTAAGATCGAGCGAGAGCTTGCCCTTGGCAATGGGGTACCCGGCGTACTTTCCCGCATAGGGAGAAACAGCAGTGAGATCCAGGCCTTGAAAAATGAACGTGAGATTCGTAAAGGCATCCTCGCTGAGCGGATTGATCTGCCCCTGGATTTTGATGGGCGCCACTTTGTCGACTTTCCCGGCAAGCGATACCTCGGCCTTCGACAGCTGCCTGGATGACAAGCCTTTTATAGTTCCGCTGAGATCCTGAATCCCGGTGGTCACCGTCGGTTGAATCGACTCATCCACAAACGTCGCAGACAACTTCGACAACGTCACCAGATCTATGGTGATGGGAATGGGAGTGGGAGCGGAAGCGGGGGAAGCTTCCTTCTTGTCCGCCGCACTGACGGGAGGCGATGCGCTCGGCTGCTGGGCACCTTGATCAGGCGCGCGCATGGCGTGAGCGATGTTCGTGGAGCCGTCTTTAGCGATCATGAATTTGACCGACGGCTCGCGTAGCGCAATTTCCCCGATCCTGACCTTGGTCGGCGCAAGCTCCAACGCCACCTTGTTCAACCCGAGCGTCGACCAGGCGAGTAACTCTTGCTGTGTCGCGCGATCGACCAGACTCAAATTCTGCACCCCGATCTGCCCCGTATAGCGCAACAGCGGTTCTGATTCGTGACGGCTCCGGTAGCGCAGCTCTCCGGCCATTTGGAACTCACCATTTTTCACATCGACTTGCGCGGACCGATCAACGTAGGGCTGAAAAGGGCGGAGGCCGATGTGCGACAGGGCCATCGTGAGATCCGCCTGCAGCGGATCGACTTGTACCGTGCCCTTGGTCTCAATCGTCCCCTGCGAATTCAGGCGAAATCTGGCGGCGATCGGCAGCGGTCGTTTGAACGGCACATGGAGATCGTCGACGGTCACGTTCAAGTCGTCGATGATCAGCACCGCAGGTGTTTTCAGGCGACGATCTTCGAATGACACGTGGGTGTTCGTGACGGCAACCTTGTGCACATCCACCGTCCACGGCCGCGCAGGGCCGGAAACCTGTCGAGCGGGGGCCGGATCCTCCGCCACCGGATCGAATAGGGGCACGGGATAGATCACTCCGTCAGGCGCCATCCAGGTTCGCAGGTCTGCGCCGGTGAAACTGATCGTCTGCATCTCCAGCTCTTGCTTGGGAAGGTCCAGCCGAATGGCCTCCAGCGCCAACGACGGAACGCTCACGATCGGATTCCGTTCTCCGACCGCGGCCAATCGGAAATCCGACAGCATGATCTTGCCGTCGGACAGTTGCAGGTTGATCGGCGCCGCCGACGTATCAAAGTGATACCGCGCCTCGAACATGACCGCCCCGCTCAGGATATCGAACCGAAACCGATCGCGGAGGCTTGGCCAAAAGGTGTTCAGCTTCACGTTGGAGAGGGAAATCCGTCCGCTCGATTCCAGAGGATCCAGATGAAACTCCCCTTCCCAATCCAGTATTTGTCCCTCGCCGAATTCAGCCGTAAAGGCATAGGCGTTTTCGCCTCCCCGTCTCGTGCTGAAGTTTTGAAGGGTGATTTCTATTGGGACGACATCGATCCTGACCGGTTTCCGTTTGGAGTCGTCTCGAAACTCGATCACCCCCTGCCGAATGCTCAAGAGCCGAATAGCCACCGGTGGCAGAGGTTTCTTCTCTGCCGGCCTGTCCGACGGCGGTACGGGAGTATCACTCTGCTCAGAGGCGGAACTGACAAGACCAAGCAGATTCAATTTGCCGTCCGGATGTATATGCGCGAAGCCGAACGGAAATGTGACTTGGATTTCGTCGAACAGGTAGGAGGAACGCACAAGCGATGTGCCTTCGAAATTCACGAACAGTTCACCGAAACCGAGCATCGGTGTTTGATCCAACTCCTGAATTTCGAATTCCGACAGTGTCAGGGAGAAGGTGAAGGGATTGATCCAAATATCGCCCAGATGGACGGGATGATGCAGCCTCTCAGAAAGGGCCGGAATTCCATAGGTCTTGATGGCGTAGGGAGCGACCACGAAGCCGAGTACTGCATAGACAGCGACGGCTCCGCAGACAACGATGAGTGCTGCTCGATATCGCAAAGAAACAGGCATGACAAGAGAAGCACGTCAGTGGTGCGCCCGGTTGGAATCAAACCAACAGCCTTCAGCTTAGAAGGCCTTTCGGGCACAGAGATTATGAAGAACCGTTACGTGTGAAGGATAGCTACTAAAATGGCCTAGAACAAGGAGAAAATGTCTGCGGACGTGTTACTGAACATGATTCAGACGGACTGGCAATGGGAAGCAGAATTGGGAGTTAACCGGGAGTGGTCTATCAGCGTAGTGCCGCCGCTCTTCCCATTTCACAACGCTTTTCACGACAGGGTGTGTACGTAGTCCAGGTGTGCCTTGCCCACTCCCACAGATCGGCGTAGGATCGGCGCATGACCTGGGAACAATTCATCTCGTTTTTCCAATTCGCCGTTCAGAAGGACAGACTTCACGGTGAGGCCGAAGACAGGGAATGCACTGCTGATGGCACGCTGTTGATCGAACAGTTCGAGGAGTGGAGAAAGACACAGCCGGCCCTCACGTGGACCAAAGAGAGACCTGGAAAAGAGGGTTGGTACTGGTACCAAGAAACAGGGACGAACGTGGACTTCCCTATGCCCGCCTGGGTCTTTGATCTCTCCAACATTCGCTTTGCCTGTCGATATGGTCCGCATGAGTTATTGTGCTTTAGAGAGCCCCATCGGTTGGATGAATGCCCAGGGCAATGGTGCGGCCCGATCGAGGTACCACGATAAGAGGTTACCTATGGTGCGGGTAAATGGACAAGCGAGCGCCGGGAGCCTGATGAATGTATATCCGGGTATTGTGAACAACCTGCCTGTGTTGCACCTCTACGTAGAAGCGCCTTTGAGCGAGGCGGATCTGTGGATGCAAGATGACCCCTTCAGGATCGAAGCGGACTGGAGAGGGGAGCTCGGCGGAATGATGTTTGCTTCGCAACAGGGATTGGCCGAAATCCTCCAACATTGCTCGGTCCATGGGCAATTCAACGCACAAGTCGAGGTAGTTGAGGAAGAGGGCACCATCGCGGTGCAACTTGTGTCTGTCGGCAGCCTGGCACCCTTAGGATGATCGCGCTCCTTCTCGCACAGGGTGTTTCGTAGGATTCGTCTGCTTGTCCTGATGCGCTGATCACGATAGCATCCCGGTATGAAATGGACTCTACAAAAGCCAGCGCTGGAAGGTTGGTATTGGTTCCGCGAAAGAAATACGGAGCCCGAAGCCGTTCATGTCTGTCTGTCGCGGGACGGCACAAGATTTGAGTGCAATCCGTATTTGGACAGGGCAACACCACCATAGAAGGGTCCGCGTGGGATGGGGAATGGTGCGGGCCAATTAACCCGCCCCAATGACCTGGACAATAGACACGCCAATTGTTCTCGGCTGGTACTGGTACAGAGAATCAGGAAGGAATAGAAATCAACCGATGTCGGCCTGGGTCTTCCCACACCCGCCGCTGCTCTATGTGACGATGTGTGCCATGC
>JBDTWG010000073.1:0-12306 GCA_040006855.1 Nitrospira sp. | reverse complement strand
GATGATCTGGCGCTCTTTCCGAAATGGGAAACGCTGCCCTATGAATCGACGGTCCCCCACATCGACCTGGTCGCCCGCCGCATGCAGACGTTGCACCGCCTCTGTACGACAGCGCGCACCGCCCTGTTCACTTCCATTCCAGCACTGATGCAGCGGGTGCTCCCGGCCATGGTCTTCAGTGACGCGATTCTCCAGTTTCAACCGAACGGCGATCTGGAGCGAGAGGTGCTCGTTTCCAGCCTGCTACGATTGGGCTACCGGAAAGGCTCGGTGGTGGAAATTCCGGGCGAGTTCAGCATTCGGGGCGGGATCGTCGATATCTATTCGACGGCCTACCCCGACCCGCTACGGGTGGAATTTCTCGGCGACACGATCGAATCGCTTCGATTCTTCGATCCCGCTACCCAAAAGTCGACCGACAAGGTCAAACAGGCCTGGGTGCTGCCGGCCCGCGAATTGATCCGCCCTGACGACGCTCCAGACGCGCTCGCGCCTCTTGCGGCAGATGCCGAATGGCATGCCCCATCCGTCTATGGAACGATGGACAGCCTCTTGGACTATTTCCCTCAGCCGCCGGTGCTCGTTCTGGATCAGCCGAATGCCCTCAAGGCGCATACGACGGAATGTTGGCAGGCCATCGAGGAGGGCTACCTCCGCCACGAGGATCGCACCGACCCGAATCCCTACCCGACCCCAGATCAACTGTACATCACGTGGGATCAGATCCTCGCCGCCACGCACAACTATGCCACCCTCGCGCTTGAGCCGGTGACGGCACCGGATGCGAGCTGGGAGCCTGTGGTCACCTGCCCGGCTCAAACCCCCGCCAGCGTGGGGCTGGGCCAACGCGGTACCGCGTTCAGCCATACACTGGAGGTCCTGGACCGGTTGCGAGAAGGCGGCCCGGTTGTGCTGGTCGCTCGCAGCCAGGGCCAAGTCGGCCGCCTGCTCGCGCTGTTCAGCGAACACGATCGTCCGGCCGTGGAATGGAAGCCTTCGGCGCTCTCGGCCGGCGGCGCACAGAAAGCCCCCTTCTCGGTCCTGAACGGCGAGGTCTCGGCCGGATTTCTTTCTTCCGATTTGCGGCTGGTGGTGCTGACCGAAGAAGAATTGTTCGCCAAGGGCACTCGCCACAAACCGCAACCCAAGAGCAAGGCAGCCACGTTCCTCTCCTCGCTGGAAGATCTGAACGTGGGTGACTATGTCGTCCACATGCAATACGGCATCGCGAGATATCAGGGACTGCGCCGTCTCTCGGTGCAGGATTTCGACAGCGACTTCTTGGTGCTCGAATTTGCTGGCACGGACAAGCTCTATGTGCCGCTCGATCGACTGAATCAGGTCCAGCGTTATGCGGGAGCCGATGCCCACGTCCCGCGTCTGGACCGGCTCGGCGGCACCAGTTGGGCCAAGACCACGGCGCGGGTCAAAAAAGACATCGAGGAGATGGCGCATGAACTCGTCGATCTCTATGCCAATCGGGAACTGGTCCACCGGACCTCGTATGGCAAAGACAGCATGCTCTACCATGAGTTCGAGGCGGCCTTCGAGTATGAGGAAACGCCAGACCAACGAAAGGCGATCGAAGACATCGCGAATGACATGGCTTCCACTAAACCGATGGACCGCCTGGTCTGTGGCGATGTGGGATACGGCAAGACCGAGGTGGCCATGCGGGCCGCCTTCAAAGCCGTGGAAGAAAACCGGCAAGTGGCCGTCCTCGTGCCGACCACGTTGCTGGCGCATCAGCATTATGACAATTTCGCCGAACGGTTCGCCCCTTTTCCCACTCGTGTCGCACTCCTATCGCGATTCCAATCTCCCAAGGATACGAAAGCGATTATCAAGGACACGGCGGCCGGTGTCGTCGACGTACTCATCGGTACCCACCGCCTGCTGCAGAAGGACGTGCATTTCCGCAACCTGGGCCTCGTCATCATCGATGAGGAGCAATGGTTCGGCGTGAAACATAAAGAACGCCTAAAACAGTTACGCACGCAGGTCGATGTATTGACGCTGACGGCGACCCCAATTCCACGCACACTGCAAATGACCATGGCAAGCGTGCGCGACCTCTCGATCATCGATACGCCCCCGTCGGGCCGGCTAGCCATCCGCACGCAAGTCCTTCGCTTCAGCGAGAAAGCCATCCGGGAGGCCATTCTTCGCGAACTCGGTCGCGGCGGACAAACCTACTTTGTCCACAATCGCGTCGAGACCATGGAGCGGATGGGCGCCTGGCTTCATGAGCTGGTGCCGGAGGCCCGCATCGTGATGGCGCATGGTCAGATGGATTCGAAACCGCTGGAAGCCGTGATGCTGAAATTCTTCCACCGGGAAGCCGATATTCTGATCGCATCCGCCATCATTCAATCCGGCCTGGACGTGCCGACCGCCAATACGATTATTGTGAACCGAGCCGATGCCTTCGGACTCGCCCAGCTGTACCAGCTACGCGGGCGCGTGGGACGGAGCGGCGAACAAGCCTACGCCTACTTCCTCGTGCCGGACGAAGGCACGCTGTCGGATGATGCGCAGAAGCGGCTGACCGCCATTCAGCAATTCACCGAATTGGGATCGGGCTTTCGCATCGCCGCAGCCGACCTGGAAATCCGGGGTGCGGGCAATTTACTCGGCAAGCAGCAATCGGGACATATCGCCGCCGTAGGGCTTGATCTGTACCTGCAAATGGTCGAGCAGGCTGTGCAGCGGCTGAAGGGCCAAGTGGTCGAGGAGGAACCGGACCCCACGTTGCGCCTCAGTGTCTCTGCGTTTATCTCGGAAGACTATGTCGCGGACAGCCATCAGCGCCTGTCGCTCTACAAGCGGTTGTCTTCCTGTGGGCAGCTCGGTGATTTGGCCTTGATGCATGGAGAGATAGAAGATCGCTATGGACCTCCGCCCGATCCCGTCGAACGCCTCTTTGAACTGATGCAAATCCGACTGCTGGCCAAACAGCTCCGGTTGAGCTCCGTCGTGGAACAGCCCCATGCCGTGGTGATCACGTTTGATCCGAAAGCCACGGTTCCTGACGCTGCCGTGCAGGCGCTGATGGATCGCTACAAGAAACGGCTGCGATTTCTGTCGCCGCTCTCCTTCGAGCTCCAGATGCCGCATGAGGACTGGAGTTTGGTCTTTCCAGAACTCAACGCAACCTTGCAAACCCTCTACGTCTGTGGTACCAACAACCAAGGCCCACGTACGGGCTCGACCTGATCTTCGCAGAGGACACCCCTTCCGACCGCATGACGCCACCGCTCACACGACACAGTTCAGACTGGCGAGGACGATTGACCTGCCTCGCGCTAGGGCTTTGCGCCATCAGTCCATTGGCCGCCTGCACCGAGCCTCCGCAGGAAGAGCCGGTGGTGGCCATGATCAACGGGCGATCCATCACTCAGTCCGAGTTCGATATGCGTTGGGAGGAGCTGTCGCAAGCGACCCGCGCCCGGTACGAAAAAGAAGGCGGGAAACGTCGCTTTCTCGACGAGTTGATCATGCGCGAGTTGCTCATGCAGGAGGCGCGCAAGCAGGGGCTGGATCAGGCCGATGAGATCCGCGAAAAGACCCTGCGGTATCGTGAACAATTGATTTTGGATGAGCTGCTCAAAGATCGGATCAAGACCAAGGTCGAGGTCTCGAAGGAAGAACTGGACGCCTACCTCGGGAAACACGCGAACCAGCTCCTGGCCAATCCCAAGGTGCAGGTGTCGGTCATGCTGCTCCCGAACGTCTATGCGGCGAAGGACCTCAAACGGCAGGTGGAAGGCGGTGGCAACTTCACCCGCTTCGCTCTTCGTTACTCGATCGATGAACGAAGCCGCGCCAAGGGCGGTGACCTGGGCCCCTACCGAAAAGGCCTGTTGGAGCCGGAACTCGAGGCCTTGATTCCTTCCCTACACCCAGGGGCCGTCAGTGATCCGGTCAAGACAGACAAGGGCTATTACCTGATGAAGGTCAGTCCCCTGGAACCGGAAATCCTTCAGGCCGACCAAGCCATTCGCGAACGACTCCGGCAAGAATTGCTGGCCGAAAAGCGCCGCAAGCGACTGGATGATATTTTTGCCGAGCTCCGCTCAGGTGCGACGATTCGTCTGGCCGACGCCGCTCGTTATGTGATCGATGAACCCGCTCGTCCGTAGTGCCCACTCGATCCGTCTCCTGCGTGCCCCCGTGCTGAATCCTTCCATGGAGTTCATCTCCAGAGCGCTCCCCTTCTGAACCGTCGATTGTGTACAATCCCATCAACTCTATGAAGGACCGATCCATCTTCTCCACCATATACCACCGCATTCTCCGTGCCGTCCTCGGCCAGGGTGAGCAGCCGCCCCATGTCTCGATCGGCGCCTCGACTGGTATCCAGACCCTGGGCTCCCTGTTGCTCTGGTTCTGCCTGGTGCCGGTGCTGATCTGTCCCGCGGAAGCCGCGAAACTAGAGGATCGCATCGTCGCGGTGGTCAACAAAGACCTGATCATGCTGTCGGAGCTGAAACGCGACTTACTTCCCGAGCAGGACCGACTTCGCAAGCTCTATAAGGGAGAAGAATTGGAACGGCGCCTCAAGACGGCTGAGGCCATGGGCGTGACGAAAATGATCGAGCGCAAACTACAACTCCAGGCCGCGCAGAACAAGGGGCTAGATGTATCCGACCAAGAGGTCGTGCAGGCGGTAGAGGAAATGAAGAAGCAGGGTGAGCAGCTCAACGGCGCCGATCCCAACACGACCAGAAGTGTCCGCGAACAACTGACCTTGATGCGCGTGGTCGACCGAGAAGTCCGAGGTCTGATTATGGTGGCGGACTCGGAAATGAAGCGCTACTACCAGGAACACCAGGATCGGTTCGCCTATCCTGAGGAGTACCAGCTGAGTCAAATTCTGATCAAGCCACGCACCCCGGACGATCTCGCGATCGCCCAGGGTCGAGCCGAAGCCCTTCTGGCAACGCTGAAGCAGGGTGAACCGTTCGAAGGTCTGGCGCTTCGCTTTTCCGATGGCGCGGATGCGTCGCGTGGCGGCCGGCTTGGGCTGGTGCGTCAGGGCGAGTTGATTCCCGCATTGGAACAGGCGTTGTCGTCCCTACAGGTGGGACAGGTGACGGGGATTGTCGAGACGGCGGAAGGGTTGCATATCATGCGTGTCGACGACAAAAAGCCGCGCCAGTTTCGGCCCTTCGAGCAGGTGAAGGCGGAAATTCAGTCGCTCGTGTTTCAGCAAAAAACCGAAGACCAGTATCAGCTCTGGATCGCCGACTTGAAGAACAAGGCCTACATCGAGATCAAGTTTTAAACTGCGTGCGAATCTCCCCCCAGAGGGCGTCCCGTCCCTCATGCGTTTCGGCCGAATACAAGAGAACCGGCACCTCCGGGCTCAATCCGAAGGCGGTCCGCACGGCGGCCAGGCTGGGAGCGCGTTCACTTTGTCGCAGCTTATCCGCTTTCGTGAGGACGAGGATGAGGCCGCACCCAAGTGATTGAACCCATTGAACCGTCAACACATCTTGCGGCATCCACACGCGCGCTTCGATCAACACGATGACCGCCCCGAGCGCTTCTCGCTGTTCAAGATACTGCTCGATCATCGGCCCCCATTGCGCCCGCATGGTTTTTGAGACCTTGGCATACCCATACCCCGGCAGATCGACCAGCGATAAGAGGGAGAGGTTCGGATCCGACGTGCGAACCGTAAAGAAATTCACGGCGCGGGTTTTCCCAGGGGTCTTGCTGACTTTGGCCAGTTTCTTCCGATGGAGCAGTGAATTGATCAGCGACGACTTCCCGACGTTCGATCGCCCCACGAAGGCGATTTCTGGCAAGCGGTCGGTAGGAAACTGTTCTGGAGAGACGGAACTTTTGATAAACTCGGCGCTGAGTAATTTCATGGTAGTGACTCACGGTCCGCTATGCGGGATGCACGTTCACCTTCGGTGATCACGACCGAACGGTGGGACACCTCGTGCATCCATAGATAGAGTGTTGGGAATGAGCAAGTCAACTGGCAGTCTATTCGGCCGGATCCTGTTTTGGCTGACCGTGCTCGTCGGTCTGCCCCTCGCCGCATTGGCACTGTACTGGTTGACGACCTTGCCGGACGTGGCCTCTCTCGCCAAACACCACCCGACGGATACCGCGCTGATGGAAGCGCGCCGAGCCCAGGCCAAGGAACAGGGCCGCAGTCAGCATCAGCAATTCATGTGGGTGCCGCTGACCCGGATCGCGCCCGCACTCCAGCGGGCGGTGGTTGCGGCTGAGGATGCCTCGTTCTTCGCTCACGAAGGATTCGATTGGGAGGGCATCAAGGATGCCGCGCTCTACAACCTGGAGGTCGGCGAATTCAAACGCGGGGGAAGTACCATCACCCAGCAACTGGCGAAAAACCTGTACCTCTCCTCGGAACGCTCCCTCTTTCGGAAAGCCCGGGAAGCACTGATCACCCGTTCGCTAGAACAGCATTTGACGAAGGAACGAATTTTGGAGGTCTACCTGAACGTCGCCGAGTGGGGACAGGGAGTATTCGGCGCGGAGGCGGCGGCGCGTCACCATTTCGGCAAAGCGGCGAAAGAGTTGACGCTCGATGAAGCGGCCCTCCTGGCGGCGATTCTTCCGTCTCCACGCCGATATGATCCCATCCGCCACACCGCCTATTTGAACCGACGGCAGCACCACATCATCCGATGGTTGGAACGAGGCAGCGGCCGGCGGCCGGTCTCCCTCTCTCGCACCCGTAGCGCATCGGACACGCGAGAATCTGCTCCCGCTGAGGACTGAATGAAGTCTGCCGCCACATGCGCACTGCCGGTCAGCACGAGTGCGCCTACTCAGCATCCCCGACTGACCTGAAATCTCGTTCCCCGAAAATTGCCGAATCGTGCAGGTAATGTTTGAACTCGAGAAGATTCTGAGACGGATCTTCCAAGAAGAACGTGAGATGTTCGATGCGTGTGGCGGCAAACCGCCGCCTAGGATGCTGATAGAATTTCAGCCCCTTGTCTATGGCTCGATCGGCCAATGCCTGCCATTCTGCTTCCAGAGTCAGGACCAGGCCGAAGTGACGGGGATAGACCCCCTTCTGGGGAACGATCGTGTCGGTGGCGAGATGTGCGATTAACTGATGTCCGGCAAGTCCGAATGTAACGGCGGTTGAGGATTCTCGCCCCAGCACACATCCTAGGCCGTCGACGTAAAAACGCTTCGCGGCCGAAAGATCGTGAACAGGGAATGCGAGGTGAAACAGAGCGGGCATAATGTGGCGCCTCGCGTCACTGTATCAAGCTCTCGCGGGCTACGCAAACCGGCCTTGAACACGTGGACGTCCGTCACTCCCGATGGAGCCGGCTATCATATGCGGGGTGCTGTGTCTGATCGCAAACCGGCCATCGGGGGACAGCACCAGCACACCGGCGGCCCCTCGAATACGCTCCACAACTTTCTGCAACACTCGCTTGGCGGATACCACCGGACTCAATCCGCAAGCCAGCAGATCGCTGATTTCCTTGGCCACTGCCACCCGAATGATACTCTCTCCCAATCCCGTCATTGAGACGGCTCCTGACTCGTTGTCGGCATAGACGCCACAGCCGATCAAGGGCGTATCGCCGACTCGACCGGGCAACATGACATCCACGCCGCCGGTCGAAGCACCCGCTGCCACGGTGCCCGCAAGATCCAATGCCACCGCGCCCACCGTTTCTTTACCCAGGCTTCGTGCGCGGAGACGTCCGGTCTGCATGAGTGCCTGATGCAACCGCACAGTTCGGCTCAAACCGGCACGCGGCGTCGATTCATAGGCCCGCGGTTCAGGCGCGCGCCTGGCACGGGAAGCGCGCTCTAAACCAAAATACTGCGCAAAGCGCGAAGCTGATGGTCCGACAAGCAGGACATGCGCCGTTTTTTCCAAGACCAACCGTGCGGCGGCAATCGGATGGACGATGCCTTCGATCGAGGCCACGGCCCCTGCCCGTAACCGGTGTCCTTCCATGATCGAGGCGTCCATGCGCCGCACCCCGTCGAGCTGGTGATTCGCGCCCCGCCCCGCGTTAAACAGTCCTGAATCTTCCAATAGGCGAATGGCTTCTTCGACCACCGAAACTGCCGGCCGGCCGGCCATGAGCAATCGATGGCCCTCGGCCAGCGCAGATTCGACACAGGCCGCTTGCGCGGCGGTCATGGCGCGGCGTCCCGCGCCACCGTGAAGCAAAAGAAGCGGTCGCGATCGTTTCAATTGAGCAGCAGATCTTTGAGGGGACGGTAGGCAGGATCTTGCATGCGATCCAGGTCTGACCGGACGAATCCGAGCCCGGTCACGCAGAGCTCGAAATTCTCTGATAACTTCCGGAACAGCGGGGAGTCTTGGTCGGGATCGTAACTATCATATTCAGCCACCAATCCGTAAGAACGTTTTCCCGTCTTCATGTAATCCACCAGGAAATCCTGATGGTAGATGAGGCCTGCGGTTTTGAGGCGGCGAAGATATTCGGGAAACAGGCCGGTCATAAACAGCGTAAAGTCGCCGATGTGCCGATGGACTTCACGCTCACGGTCGAACGACTGCGCCTCCAACAAGACCTCAGACTCGAACAGCATTTCGACCACTGAGTCGAGAGCGCGGCCTTGTTTGTTTTGAATCTTGAAGAGTTGGTCGGTATGGGCAAATTCGACGAGCAGGTTGGAGACGTATTCGGTGACGTTGAGATCCGGCCACCCGAGGTGTTCGGTAAAACTCTTTTCCGTCAACGCGCCAAACAATTGGCGGAGTGGATGGCTGCGAGAAACGGGATTTCCCATCTCGACCTCCCGGGCAATCCGTGCCCTTTGAAAATAGTATAGCAGACCATACGTGAATCGATCGATACTTCTCCCTGCATCTTTATCGGCACCTCATCGCGAAACTTAAGCGCGGACCGTTACGATCCGCGTCGACTATCCAACAGGAAGGTCACCGGCCCATCATTCAACAACTCCACCTGCATATGCGCCCCGAATATACCGGTTTCTACAAGTACGCCGGCGGCCCGCAGTCGATTCACCGCCCCTTCGTACAATGCACGAGCCTCATCTTGCGGGGCAGCTAGGTCGAACCCTGGCCGGCGGCCTTTTGTGGTATCGCCGAGCAGCGTAAACTGCGAGACCAGCAACAGAGCCCCGCCGACATCGCCCAGCGCGCGATTCATCTTTCCCTCGTGATCTGCAAAAACACGGAGCGTCTGAATTTTCTCGACGATATAGAGCAGATCCCGCTCTCCGTCACCCTTGGCCACGCCCAATAGAACCAGGAGGCCGGCACCGATCCGGCCCACCACCTGGCCGTCCACCTCTACTGCGGCTCGCGTGACCCGTTGGAGGACGGCTTTCATGGATTGTTCGCACAGGTCATTCGGCGATGGCCCGCCTCTGCTCACTCAGCATGACGCAATTGCGCTAACGTTCCTTCCAGCTTCAGGAGGCGCCGCTTCACCGGCAACCCGCAGGAAAATCCGCCCAGCGAGCCGTCATGCGCGATAATCCGATGGCACGGCACCACAATAGGCACTGGATTGGCCCCGAGCGCCATGCCGACCGCCCTGGCATAGTGCTTCCCGCCCACGCGGCTTGCAACCCATTGGTAGGATCGGACACGGCCATAGGGAATCCGCGCAATCGCTTTCCAGACTTTCCGCTGAAACGATGTCCCGGCAGATAGATCTACCGGAAGGGAGAAGTCTCGCCGCGTGCCCTGAATGTAGGCCAACAGCTGTGTCCGCGCCTCCTCGATGAGGGCCGCCGCAGCGTCATGCCCGCCCACCTCCTCCTGCCGGGAGGATCCCCGCTGCTTCGCGGGGGACAAATCAATGGAGGTGATCCCCTTCTCGGAGACCGCAATCCCCACCCAGCCCCACGCAGTCTTGAACGTCGTTGCCCGCGTCATGTCATCCCGCTCCAAACTTTCTCGTCACCCGGCCCAGTTTCCGTGTCACCATCCCCAGTACGACGTCCAGTTCGTCCGATCCTAGCATGATATGCACGCCGAGATACCCGATGATGCTGAATCCGATTCCACCGATTAGGACGGCGGATTTCATCATCCATTCGCCTTCCTGGGTCCAAATTGCCGCGCCCGCGACCCACAGACAGATCAGGACAACCGGAATGCAGGCCACCAGCACACGGAAGGCGGATCGCCCGATCGAGCCCCAATCGACACGCCCTAACCGTCGATGCAGCACCGCGACGAGAATGCTTCCGTTGAGCATTGACGCAAGAGCCGTGGCCAAGGCCAAGCCCGCGGCATCCAACAGCGTCATCAACCACAGCGACAGCAGGATATTGGCTCCGACGGCAATCCCCGCCGTGATCGCCGGCGTCCTGGTGTCCTGCAGGGAATAAAATGCAGAAACAATGATACGCACTCCCGCGAAAGCCCACAACCCGACCGCATAACATAGCACCGCTGTCGCCGTGGCGAGCGTGTCTTCTTTGGTAAATGACCCATGCTCAAAAAAGAGATGCACAATCGGCTGCCGCAAGAGAATCAATCCCAGCGTCGCCGGCAAAATAATAAAAAAAATCATCCGCAGGCCGAACCCAAGCGTCGTCCGCAAATCATCCAGCGCCCCACGAGCAGCCTGCGCGGAAAGGGTCGGCAGAATCGCCGTGGCGAGCGCCACCCCGAAGATGCCGAGCGGAAACTGGATCAGCCGCATGCCGTAAAACAAATAGGTCGGCCCGCCGGAGAAAAACGACGCCAAAATAGTGCTCACGGTAATGTTGATCTGCGTCACCGACAGCCCAAGAAGCGAGGGAATCATGAGCAGCCCGATGCGCTTCACGCCCGGATGCCGCGGCTGGAATCTCAGGCCGAACAACATGCCGCGACCATTCAACCCGGGCAGCTGCATCGCAAACTGTGCGACGCCGCCCACCACGATGCCGATCGCCACCCCGATAATGGGCTCCGACAACAAGGGTGACAGGAACAGCGCACAAGCGATCGTAAAGATATTAAAGAAGACCGGCGAGAAGGCCGGTGCCGCGAAGGCGCGCAGCGAATTCAGAATTCCCATCGCCAAAGCCGCCAGACTGATGAACAACAGATAGGGGAACATTACGCGGGTCAGCAGCGTCGTCAGTTCTAACTTGTCCGGACTGCCATGAAACCCCGGCGCAAGCAGCCACACGATCCCCGGCGCCGCCGCGATACCCAGCAATGTTACAACCGTGACGATGGTGAGGAGCGTCGTGAATGTGGCGCTGGCCAGCTCCCAGGCATCGCGCTTTGTTTTGAGGGTGTGATATTCGGTGAAGACCGGAATGAATGCCGCAGACATGGAGCCTTCGGCGAACAGTTCCCGCAATAGGTTGGGGATACGGTAGGCGACGAAAAACGCATCAGCCGCCGGGGTTGCCCCAAAGAGCCTGGCTAGGACCATATCGCGGACAAAACCGAGAATACGACTGGAAAACGTAGCGACGCCGATGAGACCGGCCGCCTTGACGACGGAACGGGTCTCGTCCGAAGCATTTCGAGATGGATCAACAGCAGCGGCGGGATCTGACATTAGCCGGGATTGTAGCGAAACCGAAAGAGGCCGTCCATTGTCTGGCTAGAATGAGCCACTAGGCGTCCTGAATCACATCGTTCGACAGCTCATTTGGATTGTCGCCCTTGCCTGAAGGACAAGCGCGAGCGAGGAGAACTCCGCTGACCTCGATTCCACGGCACAGTCCGCCCACAAGATCATCGGCCTTCATACGCTCGATAATCACAGCAACCACCGTGCTCCATTGGTCGGTTGAAACCCCTTCGCGCAAGGCCTGATCAGCCAGCACATAGACCTGCCGTTCCAGCAGCGACACCATCAGCAGCAAGCCGGTACGCTCGCGGGTTAGAGCAATGCCATGCTGAGCGAATGCCCGTTCGGCTCGCAGTTGCACTTTCTGATGCATTCTTTCGCGAGAAGTGAGGAATCGAATGATTACTGGCCAGGTTCCGACCCAGACTCCGATGCCATAGGCCAGCATGGTCGCGGCAAGCAGCCAGACGGCATTCGCCGCATGCCATCCCCACGGAAGCCAAGCGCTCTCAATCGTCAGTAGCGCCGTAAGGACGAGGAGCGCGAGCACGAGGCCCGCCCGATGCCGCGCCTCGCGGTAGAGACCCGACTGCTTGACGAGCATGGGCACGATCTCCGCACTCGTGTGCTGTTCCGCTGCCCGCACTGCTACCTCGATCTGCGCGCGTTCCTCCTGGGTGAGGGTTGAGCGGTTACCAATCGCCACTTGCCCCTCCCCCCCCGAAATCACCTCCACCGCCAGAGAAGCCACCGCCGCCGC
>JBDTWG010000072.1:0-12416 GCA_040006855.1 Nitrospira sp. | reverse complement strand
GCCATTCAATCTGGGCGTGACGTACTGATCGCTGCCCCAACCGGTTCGGGCAAGACCTTAGCCGCCTTTCTCTCCTGTATCGACCGGCTGTTCCAGCAGGCTGTGGACTGTGATCTGCGGGATGAGACCCTGGTCCTTTATGTCTCGCCGCTGAAAGCCCTCAGCAACGACGTTCAGAAAAACCTGCAACAGCCGCTCACCGAGATCGGCCAGGCTGCCCTGGCGGCCGGCCTGTTGTTGCCCGAGCTGCGGGTCGTCGTGCGTACGGGCGATACGCCCATGACCGAACGGCAGCAGATGCTTCGGCGTCCACCCCATATTCTCATCACGACACCAGAGTCGCTTTTTATCCTGCTGACGGCGGAAAAAAGCCGCGCCATGTTGAAGACGGTGCGCACGGTTATCGTGGATGAAATTCATGCCGTCGCTCCGAACAAGCGCGGGGCGCATCTGGCCTTGTCGCTGGAACGCATGGCGGCCCTCACCGGCGGTATCGTGCAACGGATCGGACTATCTGCCACCCAGCGGCCCATTGAGACCGTGGCGGAATTTCTCGTGGGTCAGCGCGCCTTGCCGCAAGTGATCGATGTCGGGCATCGCCGCGACATGGATCTGGCCGTCGAGGTGCCGAAGGACGAACTTGGAGCCGTGGCCACCAATGCCATCTGGAGCGATGTGTACGACCGCCTTGCCGAGCTGGTCGAGTCCCACCGATCCACCTTGGTGTTTGTGAATACGCGACGATTGGCGGAGCGGGTATCGCATTACTTGGAAGAGCGGCTGCGGCATTTGGGGGAAGGGGTGGTGGCCGCGCACCACGGCAGCCTGTCGCGCCAGATCCGTCTGTCCGCGGAAGACCGGTTGAAAAACGGGTCTGTGCGTGTAGTCGTCGCCACGGCCTCGCTTGAACTCGGGATCGATGTGGGGACCGTCGATCTCGCCTGCCAGATCGGATCGCCGCGCTCGATCGCGACCTGTCTCCAGCGTATGGGCCGGGCGGGCCATTGGGTTCATGCCACTCCGAAAGGCAGGCTTTTCGCCACCACGCGGGATGAATTGATCGAATGTGCCGCGTTGATTCGGTCGATTAGGGCCGGACTATTGGATCGGATCCAAGTGCCATCCGCCCCACTGGATGTCTTGTCTCAACAGATCGTTGCCGCGGCCGCCACCCAACCGTGGGATGAAACAGAGCTGTTCGACCTTGTCCGCAAGGCCATGCCATATCGGGATGTGACTCGGGAGACGTTCGATGCCGTCCTCAAAATGCTGGCGGAGGGGTTTGTCACCAGTCGCGGTCGAGGCCGAGCCTACCTCCACCATGATCGCATCAATCACCACATCCGCGGTCGTCGCGGGGCACGATTGGCGGCCATCACTTCCGGCGGAGCCATTCCAGACACGGCGAACTATGTCGTGATTGCGGAACCGGACGGGACGGTCGTGGGGTCGGTGGATGAAGATTTCGCCGTCGAGAGTTTGGCCGGGGACATCATTCTTCTCGGCAACACCTCCTGGCGGATCAGGGGGGTCGAAACCGGCAAGATGCGAGTGGAAGATGCGCAAGGGGCTCCGCCGACCATTCCGTTTTGGCGCGGGGAAGGGCCCTCCCGTACAGCGGATTTGTCCGCGGAAGTCGCCCGTCTCAGGGCGGACATCGATCGTCGTCTCGCTGCTGATCCAGCATCCCTGACGCCGTACGCTCCACCGGTGCAGTGGCTGAGACAGGAATGCAGTCTCGACCAGCGCGGGGCACAGCAGGCCGTGGAATATGTGCTGGCGGGCAAGGCAGTGTTAGGCACCGTCCCGACTCAACAAACCATCGTGGCGGAGCGATTTTTCGATGAAAGCGGCGGGATGCAATTGGTCATCCATGCGCCGTTCGGCGGCCGGGTGAATCGGGCCTGGGGGCTGGCACTTCGAAAACGGTTTTGCGTGACCTTCGATTTTGAGTTGCAGGCGGCGGCGACGGACGAAGGCATTGTCTTATCCTTGGGCGAGCGGCACAGTTTTCCACTCGATACGGTCTTTGCGTTCCTCAACCCCAAGACGGTTCAAGAGGTGCTGACGCAGGCGGTGTTGCAGGCGCCGATGTTCATGACGCGCTGGCGGTGGAACGCCACGCGAGCCTTGGCCCTTTTACGGTTTGTCGGCGGCAAGCGAGTGGCGCCGCAGATTCAGCGCATGCGGGCCGAAGATCTGCTGGCGGCCGTCTTCCCGGATGCGCTCGCCTGCCAAGACAATTTTCATGGAGAGCGGACGGCACGACAGATACCGGATCATCCCCTCGCGCAGGAGACGATCCGGGATTGTCTCACCGAAGCCATGGACCTCGAAGGCTTGATCACGGTGTTGGAGAAAATCGACACGGGTGCGATCGCCTGCGTGGCCGTCGATACGCCCATGCCGTCCGCGTTCTGCCATGAAATTTTGAATGCCAATCCCTATGCCTATCTCGACGATGCGCCGTTGGAAGAGCGCCGGGCGCGGGCCGTGGAAATGCGTCGCTCCTTGCCGCCTGAATTGGCGGGCGGGATGGGCGCGTTGGACCAATCGGCGATCGACCAGGTTATCGAGGAATCCTGGCCGGTCGTGCGCGATGCCGATGAATTCCATGACGCACTCCTGTCATTAGGGTGGATACCATGCGATCACATGCCCGAGTGGAAGCAGTGGGTGCCGGTGCTGACCGCCGCCGG
This sequence comes from Nitrospira sp., assembly GCA_040006855.1. GTDB lineage: Bacteria > Nitrospirota > Nitrospiria > Nitrospirales > Nitrospiraceae > Nitrospira_A. Next base: position 9,717 of record JBDTWG010000072.1, on the reverse strand, counting down.
CCGAATGGTCACGGTGTGGCGTGCCGACAGCCAACTGGGTTGGGCGCCTGCTGAATATCGTCATCTTGTTCAGTTGTGGTTTCCCGATGACCGGATCGATCCAGCAGATTCCGCCGCGCTGCCGGCCGAATCCCTGGAACGTGAAGAGGCGTTCGATCGCGTGGTGTTGGGCTGGATGGAATGCATCGGACCAACCACGGCCGCAGAGCTTTCCCGGACCTTGCATTTTTCTGAGCCAGACCTCCACGCGACGTTTCTCAGGCTCGAAGCCCAGGGTCATGTCTTGCGTGGCCGCTTCCGTCCTGACGGGCCAATTGAACATACCGGCGAAGCGGCTTGGCCGGAATGGTGTCATCGGCGACTGCTGGCCAGAATTCATCGCCTGACGATCGGGCGCCTGCGCAAGGAGATCGAGCCGGTCTCCGCCGCGGAGTTCATGCGGTTCCTCTTTCAATGGCAACATGCCTCGCCGGGCGCGCGACTGCATGGCGAGATCGGGTTGCTTGAAGTGGTCAAGCAACTCGGGGGATTTGAAGCCGCCGCATCGGCGTGGGAACCACACATTTTGCGGATTCGGTTGGCTAAGTATGCACCGGAGTGGCTTGATCGGCTGTGTCTGAGCGGGGCGGTGATGTGGGGTCGTTTGACGCCGCATCCCAGGCTGATGCAGGAGTTGAGTCCACTGCCGGGACGGCGGGTCGTGCCGACCAGGGTTGCGCCGGTGAGTGTGTTTGCGCGCGAGGATGCCCTGGCGCTGCTGGCTGCCGCCGGAGAGGGCATGCAGCACATGGATATCCATGCCCGCCTCGGCGCATCGGCCCAAGCGGTTCGCCGCGGGTTGCAGGAGCGGGGGGCGAGTTTTTTCAGCGAGATGTTGCAGGTGACTCGCCTGTTGGCGTCCGAGGTGGAAGACGGGCTGTGGGAATTGGTGGCGGCGGGCTTGGTGACGGCCGATGGATTCGACAATCTGCGCGCCCTGATCGATCCACGGCGGCGGCGCGCGGAGGGGCAGGGACGGAGTTGCCGCCCGCGTCATGTCGGCGGGCGCTGGTCGCTGCTGCGAACAGGCCATGAGTCCGCTCCTCTGCCGGGAGCCGAGCAGACAGAAATTCTTGCCCGTCGATTGCTGCAGCGGTATGGCGTCGTGTTCCGTGACCTCTTGGCGCGCGAGTCGGTGGTGTCGTCTTGGCGAGATCTGCTGGTGTGTTACCGGCGTATGGAATCGAGGGGAGAACTACGCGGCGGCCGGTTTGTGTCTGGTTTCACCGGCGAGCAGTTTGCGTCCCCTGAAGCGCTGGAAGCACTGCGCGCGCTGAAGAAACGGCCTGAGACTCAGCAGGAGATCAAAATTTCAGCCGCCGATCCGTTGAACCTCGCCGGGGTGATTCTGCCGGGACCTCGCATCGCCGCCGTGCCGTCGAACTTTGTGGTGTTTCGAGACGGTATGGTCCTTCGTACGGTGACAAGCCGCGAAACGACCGATCGTCAACCGCCGTCGGTGGTTGACGTCGGCCAAGTCCGAGGATAGCGCGCGTCGATTGGAGTTTTTCGCGGTCGGCGGCTGAAACGAGCTGGCGAGCCGGAGGTCCGCGCTTAGATAAGCGGAGCAGGAATCGCCAGCAGCGGACAACGCGCTCCGCGCAGGACACGTTCAGTCGTGCTGCCGCGCAAGAGGTCTAATACGCTGTCCTGCCCCTTGGTCGTCATCACGATCAAATCCACGTCGAACTCCGCGCCTGCCGCCAGAATCCATTCCACCGGGTCGCCTTGGCCGAAGAGTTGATTCCACGACCAGTCGGCTCTTTGCGGCATGACTAAATTCTCTACCCCGGTTTCCTCACCGGCGTGGACCAGTGTCAGCCTGATGGGTGGAACGCCGAGTTTTGAAATGAGCGAGCTCGCCGCATCAACGGCCGGCTGAGACGGAGGGTCGACCGAGATCGGGAGTAACAAGCGATGCAGCGAGGTCTCACCGGTTTTAAGTGAGACGAACCCCTCCACGTGCGAGGGCACGAACAATGTCATGACTTCCATCTCGCGCGAGACCGGCTCTGCGACAGACTCGTGAAGCCAACGGGCCACGCCCTCATGCTGGTGGGTCGCTAACACCATCAGATCGGTCCGTGACGTGGTGAGATGGTGGATGATGGCCTGTTTGGGATCGGCGGCCAAGGCCCGAACTTTCTTGATACCGATCCCGAGGCGCGCCACGTCGCTCTTGGCACTGGATTCCGGCAAGAGGCCCCATGAAGCCAGCGTGGGACGGATGCGCGGGAAGTCTTCGAATCCTTCCGGAGCCACGGCAGGATCCACATGCATGATCGTCAGTTCGGCCCGGTGGACCAGCGCCAGCTTGAGGGCATGGGCAAAGGCCACGTGACTGTCTTGGGAGAAATCTGTGGGATGAAAAATGCGTTGAATGGGCCGAGACGCGAGCGTTGCGTTCATATCGATATGAATTCCCGGTGAGGTGCTGGTGTCAGGCGTGGGCGCATGCCGACTAGCCGGCGGTCAGCGCGCTGCTGTGCGCATATGGTTCATGAGTTCGTCGGTCGAGGTACTGCCGGATTGACTCCATCGGCTGTAGGACTCCTGCGCGAACAGCTGAAAGAAAGGAGACGCGGATTTTTCCATGAGTGTTTGCAGGGACGCCAGATAGTCTCCCTGCCCGCGGGCCAGGTCTTCTTCCAGGTTCTGGGCATTGTAGGCGGTGAAGGCAGCGACTTTGTGCTCAGGTTTCAAGAGGCCGTCTTCGTTCCACCAGACACGCCCCGAGGTCGTGCCGGTGATATTGGACGTCGTGTCCGTCGTTTCCTTGAAGGTGGCTTTGAAGGAGCAGGCCGAGAGCAGCAACATGCATGACAAGCCGCCGAGCGCCGCAAAGATTGGACGAGCGTGCATGGTTCGAGGCTCCTTTCGTGAACGAAAAGGAAAAAGGCGATCTCGCGCGACTATACCATAAGTAATGAAAAAAATGAGCCTGGGGAGATGCCGAGCCGGAAGGAGGGAGGTTCTCCGACGTCGCTGTCGAAGATTGCAGGGCCTTGGCCCGCGCGTTCGAGAAACAGAGGGCGACGATTGACAATCTTTCAACGCCTGCGCACAATCGGCGAATCCTAGAGGACGACGCGGAACAAGGCGGTCTGTGTGCCGTGGAAATCGCACTCGGGGACCAGACTTATTTGAGTATTGTAGGGAGGTCTGAGCATGAAGCGAGTAGTGCTGTTATGCATAGTGATGGGTGTGAGCGCATGGAGTGCGTCCGTACGGGCGGAATCGGTTCCTCTGAAGCCTGGTGAGTACCAGATCGCAGCGGTCACAGAGACCAGCAACGGGGAGGCGGGCAAACCGGACATCCATACCCGTTGCGTGAAGGACGAGCAACTGGCCAATCCAGATGCCGTCTTTAACAATTATGTCACGAACGGATTCAAGCTCAAGCCGTCGAACAAGGTCATGAACGTGTCGATACAGGATGGGAAGGTCAGTTATGACATTGAGGGGCCCCATGCGCTCACCCGCGTGGAGGGCACCGTATCCAGTACCACTTTCTCCGTGGTGCGTAAGGCAAAACCCATCTCCGGGGCAGGGGTGGTGGTCACGATGAAGATCGACGGGAAACGGACAGGTGAGTGCACGCGCAAGTAGTGAAAACGCGAATGGGGTGCCGTCGCCGGCCGCATACCCATGCTGAGGAGGCCGGGTCCTCCGGCCTCCTGTCTTCCCCGTTGTTCCGTTAGTTCACCCACAATCGCTGATACCAGGTTTTCTCTTCCCCGATCGGCCCTGACGCGATGTGCATGGTCTTGCGAATGTCGCCGATATTCCACCCCGTCAGTGAGGCCAACGTCTGGGCTTCCCGCTCGTGGCGCTCGCGCAACTGCTGCCGATAGGTAGTAGCTGCGGCGCACTCCTCAGAGCCGGTCCATGGGTGCCGGAGGATGTAGCGGGCCTGGAAGTTGACGCAGTCTGAGGTTTCTTGAAACATCAGATCTTCAGGGAAGTGTGCGGCGTCGTAACGGACATGCAGCCTGGTGAGAAACACATTCTGCGCGCCACCTATACCCTTACTCGTCCGGCCGTTCTCCTCTTGCCAGAAGACGCCTAGGCTGCGCAGCTCGCCGGTTGAAAGCGGATCAGCCGCGCAGGGGTCGCACCAGTTCATGTCCCAGGCATATTCCAGAAACACACCCCGCTCGCTTTCGCGTTTCACCTGTTGCGTGAAGAGATCGCGATAGAAGTCGCCGAAGGTGTCCTTTACATAGAGCGGAATCTCCTGCCCGTCGGGCAGGCGCACTGTTCGGTAGTTCGTTGTTTCGACCCGACCCTGCTTCGTCAGAAAATAGAGAAACAATTCCTGTGGCCCGTCGGCATTCACCGTGCCCAAGCGGATCGGCAACATGAACTTAGGCGACTCGAACGCAATCTGGAGCGGGCGCAAGTGGGTGAGGCCGAGCTTCGTCTGTGCGCCGAGATTCACTTTCGCCACGAAGAACTTCATGCCCTGTTTGAGATAGCTGTGCAGCACGGTGGAGGCCCCGCTCGGAATGCGGTAGCCGTTTTCGGTCAGCCAGGTTTCGAGGCCGCTGCTCTCCTTCGCCGACAGAATCAGGATGTCGTACTCGCCCACCGTATATTGCGCCTCGACGGTCACACCCAAGGCGCGGTCGCGTTCGGCTTTTCCAACAGCAGCCGGCGCCATGCTCTTCATCGCGTCCATGCTGCGTCGCTCCATGAGTTCATACTTCCGGCAGGGGTTCTCGTCGAAGTATTCCACCAATCGCGGCGCCGAATAATCGGCCAGGTGTTTGAGCACCGCCGGATCGCCGACGTGGATTTGATCCTTCTCCAACAGAGTCGGCACCGGCACCACCAGCGCGAATTCTTTCACGTCGCCTTTGAAGTCATTCGCCATCGTGATGACGGTTTTGTTGTCGTGGCGCGCGATGACGACTTCGGATGCCTTGTTAAAGAGTTTCGTGTCGGCCTTACCGACATAGAAACCGCAAAAGGCCGAAGCCTCGCTGCCCCATGCAAGCAGGCCGGCAGTGAGGGTCAGTGCGGGAAGCAGCAAGCGTCTCATAGGAACCTCCTTGGTTGGTGAAGTGACCGGGACGAGAATTGCGCAGGGTGGATTCGTGCCGCCGATACGCGACCGGTTGATGGCTTAGGCCAGACGTAGCGAAGACCGGGAAGCAAATAATCGATAAGCGGAACCAGTGGTGTAGAGAGTATGAGCCCCCAGAGGAGACCATTGGGACGGAACAATGCGAACTGGACGTAGAGCGCTAGCAGGGCGACGAACAGCGCATAGGCGATCCGGCCGATACGAGAATCCGGGGTGGTCTTCGGGTCGGAGATCATGAAGAAGGCAAAGATGAGCAGCGTGCCGCTTTCGATCTGATGGAAAGTGATGGTCAGGGGATCGCCCAGCCACAGCGCTCGTGCGACCAGCAGGCCGACGTAACAGGCCAGAAACGCCAGCGTCACATCGGCTCGTGCCGCGTGCGTGACGACGAGACTACCGAGGCAAGCAATGAGAAATCCGAACCAGGCCACCTGCCCCCACTGTCCTGCCGAGATCCACCCCAGCCCACTCGCCAGCATGACGGCGAGCGCGAGATTCGTCGGATTGAACAGGTGTTTGTCCTTCCAGCGAATGAGGAATTTGCTGCCGATGGCAATGCCCGAAGCCAGTGCTGCCACGGCGGGATCATTCGTTCGGAGCAGCAGGCAGAGGGAGAGGGCGGAGATGAGCGGGCTGCGAGGGTCGAATGACGGAAGCTGATAGAGGCGCGTGCCGGCATATTGCGTCAGCAGCGCGGCTCCGATGGTGAGGGAGGCCTGGAGAAGCGACAGATCGAAGTGCAACCATAGCAGACCATAGAGCAGCAGTGTGCCGAGGCTCGCGATTTGGTAGAGGCGGGGGTCGAATGGTTTCGCGAGCTTGTTTTGTTTGATACTTCCCGTTTCTTGCTCCATGGTGCCCTCCGTTCACAGGAGGATATGGGTCGAGGAAGAGAATCCTTTCACCCGTTGAAGCTGACGAAAACATACGGGATTGTAAGAGGTTGGGAGGGCAGCGGCCAGGTGGTCCTTCAAAGACACGGCAGGCTCACCATCTCGCCGGCGTGAGCAACCGTGTTGAAGACACTGGGCGCTCACTTTCTCGCGCCCGTGCGCAAGCTTGAGGCAACTTATTCGTTGCCTCGCGCACCTCGTTATTCCTCGCGTCGCGCACCTCGCTGCCCGCGTACCACGGTTCTCTCCCATTTCCACGTTACGGGCGGTGCTCGATCAATGCGCGCAGTGACCGACCACCTGGCCGCTGCCCGGAGGGTTCTAGAACCGATTGACTTGGGCCGTGAGGAGCGAATTGGAAGCTATGGGCGCGGATTCACTTTTCGAGTGAAGGATGAGTAGGAGGCTAGGACGCCTGAAGGCGCTTAGCGACTGCTTGAGCAAACTGTTTAAAATCGTCGAGGTGATGCCGGGAGATCTGGAAGACGATGCTCCAGTCGATTGCCTGATAGCTGTGCACCGCGATGTTTCTGAATCCGACGGCTTTCTTCAATCGTTCCGCAAGGGCGGGAATGATAATGTGCAGTTGAGCAAGAATCTCGAAATGTTCCGCCATTGTGGCGGGAGCTGGGGAGTCGGACTCGGCAATCAGGTGGGCCGCTAAATCGACAGAGGTTTGAACCGCGCGCTGGAGATTCAGCGCGATGATGTCCTGCAAGTCTGGATCGTGGATCAAGTGGTCAGCTGAAGCAGGCGTCTTTTCGGCAATCCGTTCAACACAACGCCGTAGCGATTCAAGTTTGGCCTCGACTATATTCCTATCCATGCCTGCCTTCTCTCCGCGAGGATTCGGCGATAGTAGGGCATGACGTCGGCTTCGTCGTAGGCCAAGCGCCGCAACAGTTCGGCATAGAGGGTTCGGTTTTCACACAGGACCATGCGCCCTCTCGTCACAATCTGTTGCAACAAGGGTCCATGTGCCTGATCGAGGTCGATGAGATCGACAGGTCGACCGATTGCAACCGCGAGATCTTCGATCAAATCGATCCGGGCTTGAGGGGTGAGGGGGGCGGTAGTTGCCACCGCGAGATCAAGGTCGCTTTCCATTCGGCCATGTCCGGCTGCGAGCGAGCCAAACAGGAACGCCATGCTCACCGAAGGATGGTGAGCAAGGACATCTGTCAGCTTTCGATCTAGCTCGGCTGGGGGTTGTGATAGTTGGCGTTCCATAGTCGTTTCCCCTCTCGTTCCTGAGTATCACGAATGGCCTGGACGTGCAAGGAGAGGGAGGCGAGGCGGCCGACCTATGAGGACACGGCCGGCTCACCGGCCTGCGCAACCATGACGCTCGTTACTCCTCGCGTCCCGCACCTCGCGGAACGCGCGCCCTGAGAAGGACCTCGTTCGACGCGCGCAGTTGAGACTAAGCCAGCCACCTCGTGTGAGTTAGGCAATGAGGGAAAGCTTCACAAAGCGGGAGGCGACTAGCCTATGAAGGCACGGCCGTCTGGCCGGCGTCCACAAGCGTGGCGCTCATGTTCTTCTAGGAGAGCAAAGGGTCTCACCGCTTAATCTTGACTTAAGAGGCGTGCCACACCGTCCTTTGCTCGCATAGGCCCCATGACGAACCATCGAGGTATGCGGAATCGCATGATCGCCGCCTTAATGAGATGTGGAGAAAAACTTCAAGAAGACACTTGGACTGAGGGAGCAATCCTGGCAGGATGCTCCGTTGCGCGGTAAAAGCTAAGGTCAAGAGTGGACTCATTGGCACCCCTCATATTTGCTCTGACCCCGCTGCCTGGCGCGGCACTGGGGATCTGGCTACGTGGTCGTCTGCGCCAGTGGCGGTGGCCGCTGCTCGTGTCTGCTTTAGCTTTCCTGGCTGTTGGTTTGGCGCTCGCTGCGCTCATGGTTTATCCTGGACCGGACACACGCTATGCGGTGGGAACTTTCCCCTGGGTCGTTCGGGAGTGGCTTGTGATTCCTGCAGGCCTGATGGCCTTCGCGTGGCCCTCATTGGTTCCATTGGTGGTCGTACGCCTCATGCCGCTGGCATCGCCTCTCTGGAGCGTATCGCTCTTTGCGGTTCTTGCAGGCTACCTCTGTATGTTAGCGGCTATACTGGTATTGCTCGCTATCAGTTGCGGTCTTACCGGAGATTGTGGCTAGTGATGGCCAGCGTTCAATGGGTTGTTCCGTCGCCTCTGCCATCTTCGACGGCAGATTGGCTGTGAGGTGTCTCAATTGAATTGTGATCGTCCCGCGCTGGTTCCAGTCCGGCGATAAAATCGTGAAAAGTCTGCTACATGAAGGGGTGACCGTTACCAACGTACCACCATCACTGGTCCAGCAAATCTTCCCGACGAGAGAACGATGCCGGAGGAAAGTAGCCTCTGATCAATGAGTCGCCTCAAACAGATCTCGCGTTTAATCTGCGGCATTGTCTTCATGACAGCCGGAATCAACCACTTTTTTAACGCACCGTTTTATGTGAGCATCATGCCGCCCTATCTGCCATGGCATCTTGCGTTGGTTTATATCAGCGGCGTGGCGGAAATTGGATTGGGAGGATTGCTGCTGTTCGAACGCTGGTCCCGGTTGGCCGCTTGGGGACTCATCGCCTTGTTGATCGCGGTGTTTCCGGCGAATGTTCACATGGCCATGCACCCTGAACAATACGAGGGGGTGTCGCCGATTGCGTTGTGGCTGCGCCTTCCGCTGCAAGGGTTCTTGATCCTTTGGGCCTACTCTTATACCGGAATGGATCGCTCAAACGAGAATTTGCGCCAACTAGGATCTACTGCATGAATGCATCACTCGCCCCGCTGTTTCGTAGCCTTGGCCTGGCGCTGATAATCGGGTTGATCCCCACCGGTTGCTCTGAGCGATCGGCCCCGACCGAGAGTTCTCCTCAGGTGCAGGCGACATCGTCCCCTGGTTTCATCAATATCGTGTGGAAGGTGAGTAAGTCGCCCAGCGTCGCACAGGGGACGTTGTATGTCTTTCTGTCCGATGGCACATTAGTCGTGGCTTCTCCTCACGGGAAGCCGGCGCTGGGAACGTGGAGAGACGTCGGAGGAATTCTGACGATGGTTGAAGAAGGCATCCCGTACCAGGTGGACGTCTTGAATTTAAGTCACGATGAATTCAGGATCCGAAGTCACAATCCTGGAAAGCCGGCAGAGATTACATTCGTGCCGGCTGAGAAGCCTTCTCGCGAGAGCCCATGAGAGCGAGGCGGAACCTGCGTGAGGACATGCATGTGCCTCTCACCGCGAGACACGTGCATACTGGGAGAGGGTCGGCAGCAGGCGTGGGAGCGATCGTTACCCGAGCCCAACCGGGCTTAACCCAAGGAGGCAAGCATGGTCACCGTTGCGTTGTTCGTTCGTCTTGAAGCCAAACCAGGCAAAGAAAAAGATGTGGAGCAGTTCCTCCGCAGCGGACTTCCACTGGTCAACGACGAGCCGGCAACCACGGCCTGGTTCGGCATCCGTCTCGGCCCCTCGACGTTCGGTATCTTTGATGCCTTTCCCGACGAGAACGGACGGCAGGCGCATTTGTCCGGCAAGGTCGCCGCGGCGTTGATGGCCAAGGCCGGTGAACTGCTCTCCGAGCCACCCAGCATCGAGAAGGTCGATGTCTTGGCCGCGAAGCTTCCAGGCAAGTGAGCTGCTCTGAGCCGATACTGCG
>JBDTWG010000071.1:0-12522 GCA_040006855.1 Nitrospira sp. | reverse complement strand
TGCATGTCTTTCCGGGCTTCCGCGGAGGCAGCGCCTGCCTTCTTTTGGAGCTCCGTGATCTTGGTCTGCAACTCATTCAGTTCTATGCGAACGGCCTTCTCGAAGGCCTCTTTCTGCTGGAGGGTGTATTGTTTGGACGCCTCCAAGGCCTCTCTGGTGTCCCGCAGCACTTTGTCGGTCGTAGAGGGCGGTTGGTCGCCGGCGGCTACTGGCCCGGCGGCGATCGTCAGCAGGATTCCCATTGCACAGAGCAGACGCACGATTCTTCCCACGGTCATAGGCTCTTTCCTCCTCCCCTTCGCTTGGCGCGAGGCCTTCTCTCCTGCGACAGGCGGTAGTATACCGTCATCGCCACGCGGTTGTCCTTGCCTCATCGGTCGAACCGGTCGTTAAGGTTTTCTCTCGAATGAGCCGAGAAGGATCTACAACGCAGACATCCAACCACCCTTATGTGTGTGTGAGCCTATGAGCGCTGAACTTCCCCAGGCGACAGACGCGACATCGACTGAGCCATTGGAACAACTGCTGATCGAGCGCATTCGAAAGGGAGCGATTGAGCTGCCGCTGCTACCTCAGGTGGCCAGCAGGATTTTGGGCATGGTCTACGATCCGAATGCCGAGGCGGCCAAACTAGCTGCCCTCATCCACCAGGATCAAGCCTTGGCCGCGCATGTCATCCGAATCGCGAACTCCCCGGCCTATATGACCCGCAATCCAGTGGTCTCGCTGCAACATGCCGTATCGATGTTGGGTATGAATCTGATGTCGGAATTGGCGTTCTCCGCTTCGATCAAAGGGAGCGCATTCAAGGTGCCAGGATGGGATGCCGACGTGAAGCGCCTGTGGCAGCATTCGCTCGCCAGCGGGGCCTATGCGAAAGAAATTGCGCGCACGCGCCGATTCAACGTTGAAAGCGCGTATCTCTGCGGACTTTTACACGGGATCGGCAAGCCGGTCGTGTTGCAGACGTTGGTCGTGCTGGCTAAAGAACAAGCCATTCCCCTCTCACAAGAGCTGCTGCATCAACTGCTGGAGGGCTATTACACTCAGGTGGGCCTCCTCGTGGCTGAAGATTGGGGGCTCCCGCCTCCGGTGGTGGAGTCGATTGGTTTTCACGCCGACTATCAACATGCCAAAATGGCCAAGCAAGAATGTATGACGACCTGCCTGGCTGATCGGTTGGCACGGCATTTTCTCGATCCTGAGGGTTTCACTGAGGAAGCGGTGCGCGATCATGGGGTGTTTGCCGACCTGAACCTGTACCCGAAAGATATTGACGCATTGTTGGCGCTCAAGGAGCAGGTTCGCAAAGTCGTGGAAGCGATGCCGTTATGAAGCCGGCCAATGCCTATGACATTGTCGTGGTCGGAAGCGGTCCGGCAGGCCAGAAGGCGGCGATTCAAGGCGCCAAGGCCGGCAAGCGCGTGGTTTTGATCGAGCAGGAGCAGGGCGTCGGCGGCAACTGCGTGTATCGCGGCACGATACCCAGCAAGACACTCCGTGAAACGGCCGTGCAATTCGAACGTCTCAAACGATCGACGGAGGTATTCGAAGGACGCTTGCGCATGGATGTGCCCATGTCCGTATTGCTGCATCGACTGGACGAGGTGGTGAAGGCGCACGAGTGTTACATGACCAATCAACTCGCGCGTAACGGCGTAACCTATCGCCACGGTCGCGCCCGCCTGCTTTCCCCGCATGAAGTTCAGCTGGAAGCGGTGGACGGTGCCTGTCAGACGCTGTTGGCGGATACCATCGTGCTGGCGACGGGTTCACGCCCGCGTTCGATTCCTGAGATCCCGATCGATCATGAACATGTTCTCGATAGTGATTCGATCCTCTCGATGATTTACTTGCCGCGTTCGCTGACGGTCTTGGGTGGCGGCGTCATCGCCTGTGAATATGCCGCGACGTTTGCATTGTTGGGGGTTGAAGTCACGGTCATCGACAGGGCCCAACGGACACTCGCCTTCCTGGATAAAGAGGTTGTGGAAGTGTTTCAGCGCAGCCTCGAACGACAAGGCGGACGGTTTTATGTCGGGCACACCGTCAAAGAGGTGGCGTGGGATGGCGTGTCCTCCGTCGTCGCAAGACTCGAAAACGGAATGGCGGTCAAGAGTGAAAAAATGCTGGTGGCATTAGGCCGGCAGCCGAATATTGAAGAGTTGAATCTTGAGGCGGCAGGACTGTCCTTGGATTCCAAAGGCCGCCTCCCCGTCAACGAATACGGACAAACCATGGTGCCGCACATTTTTGCGGCCGGCGACATGCTGGGCCGGCCCCCGGCCCTGGCGTCTCAGGCCATGGAGGAAGGTCGTCGCGCCGTGAGTTTCGCGCTGGGTCTGCCGGTTGGAGATTCGAGCCACCAGGTGCCGATCGGGATCTATACCATTCCGGAGCTTGCGTCTATCGGGCTCGATGAGGAGCAAGCCAGCGCGCGATATCACAATCCGCTGGTGGGCCGCGCGCGGTTTATGGAGATTGCCAAGGGGCAGATCACCGGCGCTTGCGACGGACTCCTCAAGCTCATCGCCGATCCTTCCGGAGAGCGCCTGCTGGGGGTGCAGATCGTCGGTGAGGATGCGACCGAGTTGATTCATCTCGGGCAGATGGCATTGCAAGATGGCGCGACCATCGATCGGTTTATCGATACCATTTTCAGCTTTCCTACCTTTGCCGAAGCCTACCGTGTGGCCGCCCTCGATATTCTTGGGCAACGCCGTAAGCTGAATAATCCAGCGCAGGCTGCGTAGTCTCGTCCTCTCTCCATCTTTGACCCTGACCCCGCATGTACGCTACTCTCTCAGCCGGCTGATCACGCTGTTGCTGGAGGAGTCATTGTGAATCGCGAAGAGCGCCGGCGCGAGGGGAAAATGCACTCCCGGAGAGCTGGGAGCGAGGATAGCTCGGCCTCGTCGGCCCTCCTTCGTGAGGCGCAGATGCATCACCAGGCCGGGCGGCTCGACGAGGCCGAACGGGCTTACCGTCTGATGCTGGATCGTGCACCGGCGCAACCGGATGCCCTCCATGGCTTGGGTCTCCTGACCTACCGACGCGGCAATGCGAAGGATGCCATCGGGTGGCTGGCTCAGGCCTGTGCCGCGGATCCACGTAATCCGGTCTATCAGTTTAATCAGGGTGTCGTGCTGCAACGCGCCGGCCTGCTCGCCGAGGCTGTCCAGGCATACAGGCAGGCCATCCAGCTCAATCCGCGCTACATCGAACCCCGCACTAATCTCGGGAATACCTACCAAGAAATGGGACGACTGGCGGAGGCGCAGGCGGCCTATGAGCAGGCGCTCGCGATCAACCCGGACCATGCGGAAGCGCACAATAATCTCGGCGTCGTCCTCAAGGCACAGGGCCGGCTGGATGCCGCCGCAGAGGCGTACCGGCGGGCCATCGTACTGAAGCCGACCCATGCCGAGGCCCACAATAACTTAGGGCTGGTTTTAATGGATCAAGGTCGGCTGGACGACGCCATCCATTGCTTCGAGCGGGCTCTTCAGATTCTTCCCGGCTATGGCACGGCACTGTATAATCTCGGGATCGCCGCGATATGGCATGAGGATATTCCTCGTGCCCTGCGTTGCTTTGCCGATACGGCTCGGATCAAACATGATCATGGGCGTCCGGTCACCGACACCGTGGTCTTTCGTTCTCGGCTCAAGCATGATGCCGAGCAACTCCAGTACCTTGTTGAGTCAGGTCTGGTGGGCCGTGAATGGCGACCCTACTACGAGGCGTTGCGGCAAGCGCAGGCGAATGTGGAGTCGTCGCCGACAGGGACGAGTGCGCCCTCAAATCGTGTGCCGTTGGCGCCCGCCGATCTTCAGCCCATCGCGGCGTCATTCAACCGACTGCTGTATGTTGCGCCCTGCGAGGCCATTGCAGAAGGTGCCTTGAGCGCCGACCTGGATGCCGCGGAGATCGAAGCCCGGTATTATGCGAAACAGCCGGAGGTCACGTACATCGATGGATTGCTGACAGATGAGGCCTTGCGGCGGTTGCGACATTTCTGCTGGGCCTCGACGATCTGGAAGAAGGACTATGAAAATGGGTATATCGGAGCCTTCCTCGGCGATGGGTTCGCCTCTCCCCTGCTGCTGCAGATAGCGGAGGAGCTGCGGACTCGTTTGCCGCGTATCTTCGGCGAGCATCGCCTGACGCAGGCCTGGGCGTTCAAGCACGATAGCGCCAGGCGCGGATTGAATATCCACGCCGATGCCGCCGCGGTTAACGTGAACTTCTGGATTACGCCGGACGACGCGAATCTGAATCCTGGCAGCGGCGGTCTGGTGGTCTGGGATAAGGAAGCGCCGAGGGAGTGGGATTTCAAAACATACAACAGCGACAAGAACCGCGGCAAGATTTACGAATGGCTCACGCAGCAGGCGGCGCAGGAAATCAAGATCCCCTATCGAGCCAACCGAGCGGTGCTGTTCAACTCAGACTTGTTTCACGAAACCGATGACATCGCATTCAAGGAGGGGTTGACCAACCGGCGTATCAATATCACGCTGCTCTACGGGCATCGGCATCGGTCCTGAGCAAGGCTTCAAAGTCCGCGGCGCAAACAGGACGGCTGAACAGATACCCCTGGACCTCATCACATCCTTCTTCCCGTAATCGAGCCAGCTGCGCATCCGTTTCCACGCCTTCGGCCAACACCGAGAGATTCAGGCTGTGTGCCATCGCGATGATGGCTCTGGTGATCTTGGCGTTGTTCTCGTTCGTGAGGAGATCTCGGACGAACGACTGATCGATTTTTAACCGGCTGAGCGGAAACCGCTGCAAGTAACTAAGAGAAGAATAGCCGGTTCCGAAGTCGTCGATGGAGAGGCGCACGCCCATCGTGCGAAGACCTTCGAGCATCGTCACGGAGGCTTCGACGTCCCGCATGGCGATGGATTCAGTCAATTCCAACTCGAGCTGCGAGGGATTGAGGCCGGAGTCGCGCAGAGCGTCGGCCACGGTTCCAGGCAGCGTACGTCCGTGGAACAAGGAGTTCGAGACATTGGCGGACACCGTAATAGCCGGCAGACCAGCCCGTTCCCACGCCTTTACTTGGCGGCAGGCTTCGCGAAGCACCCATTCATCCATGGGACGAATCAATCCCGTATCAATCGCCGCATTCAAGAAGACGCCGGGCGGCACGAGGCCGCGTTTCGGATGTTTCCAGCGCACCAGGGCCTCCGCGCCCAATATCTGTCGGGAGTGGATGTTGAGTTTGGGCTGGTAATAGACGACGAATTCCTCGCGCTCCAAGGCGCGCCGGAGGTCACTTTCGAGGTCCAGCCGTTCAGCCGCTGCGGCGTTCAATCCCGAGGAATAAAACTGACAGTTATTTCGGCCCTGCTCCTTCGCGTGGTACATCGCCGAGTCGGCATTTTTCAGGAGGGCCTCGACGGTGGTGCCGTCCGATGGATAAATGGAAATGCCGATGCTGGCCGAGATAAAGATTTCGTGCCCGTCGATGCTGAACGGGTGGGCCAGTGAATCGAGGATTCGACGCGCTACCCTGCCGGCGTCCTCCGGGTGCGGCAGCGAGGTCAGGAGAATGGTGAATTCATCTCCTCCGAGGCGGGCAAGCGCATGGGACGCTTCGTGGTCGGCGTGCCGACTCACCGAATCGCTCTGGCGAA
Source organism: Nitrospira sp. (assembly GCA_040006855.1). Lineage (GTDB taxonomy): Bacteria > Nitrospirota > Nitrospiria > Nitrospirales > Nitrospiraceae > Nitrospira_A. The sequence continues at coordinate 6,877 of JBDTWG010000071.1, read as the reverse complement.
CGGATTCACTGAGCCGCTCCGCAACATGGGTGAGCAAGAGATCTCCTACCGTGTGTCCCAGCGTATCGTTGATGACTTTGAAACGATCCAAGTCAATAAACAACGCCGCGAGGTGCAGGTGGTGACGTTGGGCATAGGCCAGCGCGTTGGATAATCGATCCTTGAACAGCACCCGATTGGCCAGACCGGTCAGACTGTCATAATAGGCCAGGCGGTGGATGGCGTTTTCCGCCTGTTTGCGTTCGGTAATGTCTTGCGCCGTGCCGATGATCGTCAACTCCTCGCTTTCTTCTTCGCGCACCCCCTCAGCCTGCAGATGAACGGTGAAGTCCGTTCCGCCAGGCAACACAATTCGGTGGTCGATATCGCAGGGGGTTCGGTGACTGATCAGTGTTTGCAGCGCCTCGTTCACCCTCACGCGGTCGTCCGGGTGAACAAACCGCAGAAAGGCCTCGAAGGTCCCGGCAAATTCAGACGGACGAATGCCGACCAGGCGGCAGAGCTCATTCGACATGGCGAAGCGATTCGTCCTGGGGTTCCAGTCCCAATTGCCGATACGCGCAATGCGTTGAGCTAATTCCAAGCGGAATTCGCTTCGGAGCAGCGCGTGAAGGACGTTGCTGGTCCTGAGCATGTATCGGATATGGTGGCAGAGAATCGTGGCGTTGACCGGTTTATGGATGAAGTTCGTGGCGCCGTGTTCATAGGCTTGAGCGATGGAGTGCGCGTCATCCAATCCCGTGAGGATCAGAATAGGGACCCGTTTCCCACCAGGCAGTGAGCGGATGCGCGAGCAGGTCAGATATCCATCCATATCCGGCATCACGAGGTCCAGCACGAGAAGATCGGGACTGAGGCTCTCGAACAACGTGAGCGCTTCACGCCCTCCGGCGGCCTCTTGTACCACCATACCCGCCGGTTCCACTGCGCTTCGGACAAAACGTCGCGCGACAGGGTCGTCGTCGATGACTAGGATAACGGGACGAGCTTGGCTCATAGATTTGGTTTCGGTTGAACGTGAACGATCAGGATCGGCACAGGCTGGATCTGCCTCTGGGTTGAAGTGAGCGATGGTGCGAGCGAAGGCACCTTCCTTGGCCTGCTCGCTCCGATTTGAGAGTATCAAAATTCGGGAGAAGCGCTAGATAAATAGCACTTACTGAGTGGCATTCAGTGGTCTGTGCCCAGCCGCTTGATGCGGCCTCGCAACGGCTGCTGCTGGGCGCCGTAGGGACCGGCGCCAGGGAGGATCGGTCAACTCGCTTCGGACAGCTCCACGACTCGTTTCAGGCGGTCTTGAGGGTCGTCCATGGCCTCTAGAAGAATACGCCCGATGAGCGATCGGACCTGGCTCATGATCCCGCGGAGCGTGAGGATCAGCAGCGTCGCCAGGAGAATGAAGAGCGGCACGACGGCGAGGGCGACATCTCGCGCCAGGTCCTCATTCGATCTCACGGTTGCGACGTCCGGCGGTGCGGCGAAGACGAGTCGAATCCAACCGATGATGCGTTCCTGCTGGCGAAGCGGTTCGACTACGATCAGCGCCTGGCGTCCCTTCTCGAGGCCGAGGGAGACGGATCCTGCCTGGCTCTTGCGCGCCGCCAACCATCCCGGGTCTTGGAGCTGCCGACCGATGGTGGCAGGATTGCGGGCTGCCACGATGAGGTTCTCCTCCGTGATCACGGCGGCATCGAGAAGGTCGGTCGGCGGAGCCTGCCCCTCTAGCGCCTGTTGGATGGTGGCAAGATGTTCGTTGAGCAGCGACTCACTGAACCAGGCGAAGGTTCGCGCCATAGCCCGCCCGCTCTGATTCACCGTTGCGATGGCCGCGGCATTGCGTTGAGCAACCAGTGAGCGGTCATGTTGCGCCAGGATGAAGTACAGTGCCCCAGCGCACAGGAGTGACACGACACAACTGATCAGCATCGCAGGAAGCCATGTGTGAGGCAATCCAGATGTATTGACGGATGCATGAGCCATTCTTTAATCCTCCTCAATACACAGGGGTGCGTTTAGCGGGTGCTGAAAAAGTCCGCCAGCTTTGTTCTCGCGTCGCTCAGAGGTTCAACGTACCGCAAGGGTACGCCTCGCCTCTTCGTTTGCTGCGGCCTCGCTGGATGGCCTTTTTGAGCATCCTGCATGCTGCCCTCCTGCACCCAGACGTGCTGACCAGTAAATTCCGGCGTGCTCATAGAGTTTTTTCACAGGCTGCTAGGTCTCAGTGCCCTGCCGATCCTCGCCGGTCCGTTCGTATGGTTGGCGGTCGAGCTCTTTCACAACGTTCTGGAGGCGCGCCCATTCGCCTGGTTGCAATGCAAGGAATTCGAGGCCGACTCGACCGTCGCGACACCAGCGGACTACCGCCTGCTCGACGGCGAGTGGTCCCTCGCTACTGGTTGTATACATGCGGAGTTCAAGCGTCGTGCCGGGAAGGACGTCGATAGAACTGAGGATGCCGCAGCCTCGTAATGATAAATCGACAACGATTCCGTCCCCTGTGACCAGGTTGACGGAGCTGAATGAACTGTGGAACCGAACGGGAAAACGAGGATGTTGGCGTTGGTCCATGGTCATGCGTTGCCGGTATAGGATCAGCCCTTTATATTGCCGATTGGTTTTAGTTCCGCCACCTTTTTTGTGATTCCTGCGCGATCCACGGTCTCGACCACGTCGGAAATGTTTTTGTAGGCGAATCCGGCCTCTTCGGCCAGGCCTGACACGGAGACGGCTTTGACCAGAATGCCGCGCTGTTTCATGTCACGCTGCAGTTGGTCGCCCCGTATGGTGCGTTTCGCCTGGGCGCGCGACATGGTCCGGCCTGATCCGTGCATCGTGGAACCGAAGGTGTCTTGTGTGGCGCGATCCGTTCCGACCAAAAGATAGGAACCTGTTTCCATGGAACCGCCGCAAATCACCGGTTGGCCGATGGCCCGATAGCAGTTCGGAAGTTCTGGATTGCCGGGTCCGAATGCCCGTGTGGCGCCTTTGCGGTGCACCAGCCACTCCCCGTCCGGATATCGTTCGACCTTCGCGATGTTGTGCGCCACGTCGTAGACGAGGTGCATGCCGAGCCTCAGGGCGCTCTCACCGAACACGGCCTCGAATGCCTCACGGATTTGATGGGTGATGACCTGCCGATTGGCGAAGGCGGTGTTGGCCGCACAGTTCATCGCGGCGAAATAGTCTTGCCCTTCAGGCGAACGAAACGGGGCGCAGGCGAGCTGCTGGTCTTTCACCGAGATGCCATAACGACGCATGGCCTTTTCGAACACCTTCAGGTAGTCGCTGGCGACTTGATGGCCAAAGCCACGCGATCCGCAATGGACCATGATCACCACCTGGTCGTGACCGGTCAGTCCCATGGCGGCGGCCGTCGCGCGGTCGAAGAGGCCTTTGTCGGACAGCACCTGCACCTCGAGGTAGTGATTGCCCGATCCCAAAGTGCCGAGTTGATTGATGCCCCGTTCGACGGCATAGTCTGTGACGTGTGAGGGATCGGCCCCTTGCAGACAACCTCGCTCCTCGATCCGTTCCAGGTCTTCATCCCACCCATAGCCCTTTGCAATGCACCAGGCCGCGCCCTGTTTCATGACATCCCGAAAGTCTCGTCGCGTCAGGTTCACGAAGCCTCTCGCGCCGACGCCGGCGGGGACGCGGCGGAATAATTCCGTCATCAAGAGCTCGAGTTTCGGTCGTACTTCCGAGAGGGAGAGATCAGTGCGAATTAATCGCATACCGCAATTAATGTCATACCCGACGCCGCCGGGAGAGATCACGCCGTCTTCGGGGGCGAATGCGGCGACGCCGCCGATGGGGAATCCATACCCCCAATGTCCGTCGGGCATGCAGAGCGCGTACCGATGGATACCCGGCAGGCAGGCTACATTGGTGACCTGGTCAAAGACTCCACGATCCATCGCGGTAAGGATGGCTGCGCTGGCATAAATCCGTGCCGGCACCAGCATGCCCGGTTTTTCCGACGGAGGAATTTCCCAAATGTAGTCGCTGATTCGATTGACCTGCATGTCTGTTTGAAGTGTCATACGTCCAATACCACTCTCGCTTTCCATCCCGTCGCATCCTGGGTCACGGCGTAGAGATGTTTGGTAACACCCTTCACATCGGATCGGAGTTCTTGTGTCGCGGGATCGACCGGAGCCCCTATCACATCGGCATGGAGCTGCCAGGCGGATGACTCGGGATTGTGGCGTATGGACAGATCAACCCGATGAAACACCACGCTTTGCGCATCTTTCACATGCACCAGCCGTCCGAGCCATTCGAAGAGAAGTGTGGGAATGTCAGGTTCTTCCATATCGATCACCTGCCGCCAGGTTTGGGCGACGCTGGTCGGATCAGCCAGGCTTGCGAGAAGGGCTTCTGTTGCGGCGTTGAACAGGCCTGGGAGAGAGTCACCCTCGGCGTCGAAGGCCATGTCGGCCAGCGCGATATCGTCCAGGAATCGGAATGTGCCGGGCATGCCTGTCAATTGCGCCGAGCCAGACGGCGGGCGGCGGCAAAGATGGCGCGAACCTGTCCGATCCCCGGAATGGTATGGCCGAAGGGCGACGGCACCTTGCCCTTCAGCCACATACGTATTCCCAACGGCATCACGCTCACGAGGCGCCGCATATCCATCCCAACGACCTTGAGCGGCATCAGCGCTTCATTCAGGCGCCCTTCCTGTCTGACGAGGTCGACGAAGCCGGTGATGTGACGAGCCCCCTCGGTCGCGGTCAGGCCATGCTGAAGTGCGGAACGGCGCAATCGAATGATCGCCTCCATTGGCTGGACATCTTTGGGGCAGACTTGGACGCACATGTTGCAGCGGGTGCAATCCCAGATGCCATGGTTCTCTTGAAGGGCCGTCAGTCTCGCCTGCTTTGCGACGGCCGGCTCCCGGGGATCTGCGACGAAACGTTCCGCTTTCGCGAGCGCTGCGGGGCCAAGGAATTCACGCGACACTTCATGCGAGGTGCAGGCGGCGACGCAGGCCCCGCACATGATGCAGGCATCCACATTGTGAAACTGGTACGCGTCCGGCAGCAGGCGAAGTTGCCCGGATGAACCATACCGCTTCGTGGGGTGCGTGACGGGCGTCAGCCAAGGCGTGACAGCGCGGATCTTGTCCCAGAATGGGGACATGTCGACGACCAAATCCTTGATGAGGGGAAAGTTCGGGAGAGGGTTGATCGAAATTTTACCGTGACGCTCGAATTCCTTGCGAATCGACGTACGGCAGGCCAGTTTCTCCGTGCCATTGATATTCATGGCGCAGGACCCGCAAATGGCGGAGCGGCAGGAATAGCGCAAGGAGAGGCTGCCATCAAGTTCGTTCTTGATGCGGATCAGCGCTTCCAGAACGGTCATGCCTCGTCCGATGTCCAGACGATAGTCCTCCTGATGAGGATGTGGGTCGGTTTCGGGATTAAAGCGCTGGATGGTGAAGGAGAGACGCATGGGGTGACGTATTACCCCTGAGGATCATTCGCCAAGTTCGAAGACTTTCGGAAAGTTTGTAAGATTGCGGCAGCCGTCCTTGGTGACGAGGACCATGTCTTCGATGCGGACGGCGCCCAGTCCCGGGTAGTACAGTCCCGGTTCGACGGTGACCACATGCCCCTCCTGAAGCAGCGAGCCGGTTCGACTGATGCGGGGGGATTCATGAATATCCAATCCCACGCCATGACCGGTGCCGTGAAAGTAGCCTTGCATGCGCCCATTCACCAGGCCGGTCTTGTAACCGGCTTTCTCAAAACGATCACAGATACCTTGATGAATCACGGCCCCGTCGGCCCCGTCATGAATCTTGGTGATGGCTTCTTCCTGAGCATCCTTGACCGCGTGATAGAGCCGCGTTAATTCCGGGGTGGCCTTGCCCCGCACCACCGTGCGGGACATGTCGGCAAAGTAGCGTGAGCCCGCGGATCGAGGAAACACATCGAAAATGATGCTGCGATGGGCCGGCAGCGGGCCGCTGCCTTCGTCGTGCGGATCGCAGGCCTGCTCTCCGCCTGCCACGATGGTATGTTGGGCGACGCAGTCGCATTCCATCAGGGCGACGTTGATCAATTTCTTGATGCGTTCCGATGTGAGGCGTTCCCCATCCAGCCAAAGGTGGTTGTCGCGGATCTGGGCGCGACGCAGGCTCTGGTGCGCGGAAGCGACGGCCGTTTCGGTAGCCCGCTGCGCGGCTTCGATGTGCCGAACTTCCTCGTCTGATTTCACGACACGGCGTTCATAAAAAGGCTCGCGTTTAGTGCAAAGTGTATAGCCGAGTTCCTGCAAACGGCTGGCATGGATAAAGGGAAACGTGGAAGGCACCAGGATCGCCTTCACACCCGCGTCTTGCAGGACCAGATGAATCACGTCGATGGTGCCGGGATCCTTCACCCCCAGCGCTTTCGCGCGCCGTTCCAATTCGGAGTAGGACAATACGCGATCGACGGTCGCCTGGTGGCGCGCCCGGTCGACTTCCAGGTCGCTCATGATCATGAGCCGCTCGCCCTTCACCTCGAGGTAGATGAATGGATCAGGCGCAATAAATCGCGTAGCGTAATAGAGGTTCGAGTCTGTTTCACTGGCCGCGACAAAGACCGTCGCGGTCTCATCTGGATGGGTGCTGTGCAGAGTGGAATGGCTCATGGGATAGACTTATCACGCGTTCGATACGTAATCAAGGCGCGGGTGATACCGGTGCGGCTGGTGGTTCGGCCGGGAGCGGTGAAGGCGGGGTCTGGATTTCCAGCGACGGGTCGAACATCGGATCCTTCTCCTCTTGCGGAGTCAGAATATCGATCGGCAGCATGACCGTGTTTTTGAGCAGGTCGAACGCAAGTTGTGCGACACCGGTCAGGCCGGTGGTGAACGACTTCAT
>JBDTWG010000070.1:0-12675 GCA_040006855.1 Nitrospira sp. | reverse complement strand
GGCGGAGGTAAGCAGTGATTGAGACGCCTTCCAACGCCCCAGCGCGTCTTCTCCCAAGTGCTGCCGCGCCGAAGGTGGCGGATCGACTGACTGCAACCGGTCTGGTGAAAAGTTTTCGGAGCCGTAAGGTGGTGAAGGGCATTTCGCTTGACGTGCGGGCCGGTGAGGTGGTGGGGCTACTCGGGCCGAACGGGGCTGGGAAAACGACGATCTTCGATATGATGGTCGGGCTCTGCCAACCAGATGAAGGGCAGATCACACTGAGCGGCCAGGACATCACGGATTTACCGATGTATAAGCGAGCGCGTCGTGGCATCGGCTATCTGCCCCAGGAATCGTCGGTGTTTCGTCGGCTGTCGGTGGAACACAATATCCTTGCGATTCTGGAGATGCTGGGCTATTCGAGAAGTGAGCGGATAGAGCGTGTGGAGACATTGCTGAAGGAACTCGATCTCGTGCATATTCGGACGAGTAAGGCCTACGCCTTGTCAGGAGGAGAGCGTCGGCGCTTGGAGATTACCCGTGCGTTAGCCACCAGTCCGTTGTTTATGTTGCTCGATGAACCATTCGCCGGCATCGATCCCATTGCCGTCGCCGATATTCAGCAGATCATCATTCGCTTGAAGCAGCGGCACATCGGAGTGTTGATTACCGATCATAATGTTCGAGAGACGCTCTCGATCACCGATCGGGCCTATATCATCAATGAAGGAACGATATTGGAAGCGGGCCCGCCGGGGGTCATCGAAAAAAGTGAAATGGCAAGAGCGGTATATCTTGGCGAAGGTTTCCGCCTCTAGCGAGCGGGGAGTGAGCGTGCGATGAAGCTGCGACTGGATCTTAGGCTCAGTCAAAAACTGATTATGACGCCGCAGTTGCAACAGGCGATCAAGCTGTTGCAATTGTCGCGGTTGGAGCTTCAGCAGAGTCTGCAGCAGCATCTCATGGAGAATCCATTATTGGATGAATTGGTGACGGAGACTGAAGAGAACGAAGAAGCGGCGGCAACCGATCGGGAACAGTCGGAGACGCCCACCACCCCATCCAGTGACACGCGCAGTGAAGGCGACGACAAGCCGGCCGAAAGCGGGGAAAATGCCGAAGAGTTTTCGGCCTCGAGCTGGGAAGACTATTTTGATACCGATCTGCGTCGCGGTGAAACGGAATACAATTCCTCGTCGAAAGAGGAGTTTCCGTCCTATGAACAAACCGTGGCTAAGTTTACCTCATTGGAAGACCATCTGGTCTGGCAGCTGTCCTTGTCGGGCCTTTCCGATCGGGAAAAAGCGATCGGGAGACTCATCATCGGCAATCTTGATGATGACGGATATCTTCGGATAACCTTGGAGGAGCTGGTTGCGGGAACGGCGTATTCCGTGGCAGAGGCGGAGTCGGTCTTACAGGATGTCCAAGGCTTCGATCCAAACGGGGTAGCGGCGAGAGATCTGCCCGAATGTTTACTGCTCCAACTCAAATTCCTAGGCCGTAGCCAGATCGGCTCGTTGGGCTCCCGTCCGGGGGTGCTGAAGGGGTCGGTGCTGGAAGACATCGTGCTGCACCACTTAAAGGATCTGGAAAAGAAGCAATACAGCCGAATTGCCAAGGCCTTAAATATCCCGATGGAGAATGTGTTTCAGGCGACCCGCATCATCGAGGGGCTAGAGCCGAAGCCGGGGCGGCCCTTCTCGAATACGCAGAATTATGCGATCGTGCCGGACGTTTTCGTCGTCAAAAACGAAGGTGAGTGGGAAGTCTTGCTCAATGATGACGGACTGCCGCGTATGCGCATCAGCCCTTACTACAAGCAGCTGATGTCATCCGGGCAGTCGGGGACGGCGGAGACGAAGGCGTATTTGGATGATAAGCTGCGTGCGGCGCAATGGGTCATTCGAAGTATTGAGCAACGCAACAAGACGATCGTGAAAGTCGTCTCGAGCATCGTGAAGTTTCAGGAAGGATTTTTTGAGCGCGGCATCCAATATTTGAAACCCTTGGTGCTCAAACAGGTCGCTGAAGATATCGGCATGCATGAATCAACCATCAGCCGAGTGACCGCCAACAAATACATGTATTGCCCGCAGGGCATGCTGGAGTTGAAATTTTTCTTCAATGCAGGCCTCCAGCGAGCCGATCAGCCGCTGGACATGTTGTCGTCGCTGACGGTGCGCGAGATGATCCGGAAGATGGTGGCAGCAGAAGATGCCCGCAAGCCACTGAAGGATGAGGAAATTGCTGCGAAACTTCGTGCCCAGCAAGTGCTGATTGCTCGTCGAACAGTGGCCAAATACCGTGCGGAGGATAATATTCCTTCTGCGACGCAACGAAAGCGGTTCTTTTGAGTGTGGACGTCAGCCTTGTGGAGAAGGTTCCTCAGTGTGAGCACAACAATCGTCGCAACGAGCTCGATCGCCTAATGGCGTTAAGAGCCCGAGAAACGAGGATGGCATGCGATTGATGATTACGGGACGGCACGTAGCGGTGACCACGGCGTTGCGAGAGTATGTCGAGGCACGCATGGAGCGGCTCGATCGCTACGGACTGAAGTTGGGGACCTTGCAGATACTCCTCAGTTTGGAAAAATTTCATCATGTGGCCGAAGTTGTCGGAGTGGTCCAGGGGCGGCGCCTTCAAGCGAAGACGTCGACCGAAGAAATGTATGCCTCAATTGATGAGGTCGTGGATAAGCTCGGGGCGCAATTGCGAAAACTAAAAGAGCGGAAAACGAACCACAAATTCGGTGATCAGCCGCGTGTGCGTGCATTGGTGCGCAAGGATTTGAGTCCGGACCAGAGCGAGGTGGAGGTTGTCCATCCAACGCTGGAGGCGATGACAGTCGAAGACGCCGTGGCTGCGCTTCATGCCACCCAGCAGGCTGTGCTCATGTTCATGAATGCTGTGTCGGGGAATGTCCAGGTTCTCCAACGTATGTCCAATGGGAAAGTATCTCTGATCGATCCTGCTCGCGGGCGTGCTCGTGCCTCCCATGGCCGCGCTTAATCTTGTCGTCATCAGCGGTCTTTCCGGATCAGGAAAGAGCCATGCGTTGAAGGCCTTTGAAGACGCAGGTTATTTCTGCGTCGATAATCTTCCTCCCGCCCTTCTGCCCACGTTCGTCGAATTGTGCCATCAGCAAGGGGGCGAGATTAAGAATGTCGCTCTTGGCATCGATATTCGTGAACGGGTATTTTTCGGAGACTTAGCGAAGGTCTTGGGTGAGTTGAAGGCGCAGGGACATGCGCTGCAACTCGTCTTCTTGGAAGCACGAGAAGAAGTCCTGGTTCGCCGATTTTCAGAAAGCCGCCGCCCGCACCCTGTGCTGCCTGACATGCCAGTGGTGGAGGGGGTGCGGTTCGAACGGGAACGACTCAGCGAATTGCGGAAACACGCGGATCAAGTAATCGACACGTCCAGCATCACCGTGCACGAGTTGCGCGATCTGCTGATTAGGCAATTCCGTCAGGATACTGCCGTCCGTCGCATGACCATCTCCCTGGTCACGTTTGGATATAAGTTTGGCGTGCCCTATGACATCGATCTTCTCTTCGATGTCCGTTTTATCCGAAATCCCTTCTTTGTGCCCGAGTTGAAAGCACTGACCGGTGAGGATGCCCGGGTTCAACAGTATGTACTCGGGGATCCTACGGCCGGCCAATTCCTCGAGCATTTGGAGGGGCTGTTTGCCTTTCTCATTCCGCTCTATGAGCGCGATCAGCGGAGTTACCTCAGTATCGGGATCGGTTGTACCGGGGGGCGTCATCGGTCTGTGACGATGGCCTTGCGCCTCCGGGAGCGATTCGCCGCCCTCGGCTATGATGTGTCGATAGCCCACCGAGACCTGCAAAAATCATAGGATTCCTCGCCTCTTCGGTGTTTTCGTACCCCGTATCGCGTCACGGTCCACATTCTTGACAGGTGGACTATATCAACTATACTTAATTTCGTGAGCTCGAATTGCACGATCCATAGCGGCGTCTGAGGCGGTGCGTGAAGAAAGTCAACGATGTTTCCAAGAAGAAATTGTACAAGACCAACGAGGTCTGCGAGATGTTCGATATCTCGCGCGCCACGCTGTTTCGTTGGGAGCGAGAGGGGTTGATCTCTGGGCCACCCCGCGATTGGCGGAACTGGCGCCTGTATACCACGGAGAATGTTGAGCAAATCAGGCAGGCAATGGAAGGTCGAAAAGAGGTTGCGTAGAGAGGGAACGGCATGCTGGCTTCGTTGAAGAATCTTACCAATCTAGATTTTCTCTCCATGTTTTCCCCACAAAGACAACTGTTGGGCCTTGATATCGGGTCAAGCAGCATCAAGCTGGTTCAGATCAAGGAACACCGGGGACGGTATACCTTGCAAAAGTTTGGCGTGAAGGAGTTGGAGCCCGAAGTAATTGTTGATGGCACCGTCATGGACGAAGGGCGCGTCGTCTCGGCCATTAAGGAGTTGCTAACTGAACACAATGTCAAATTGAAGCAGGTCGCCATTTCCATTTCCGGTCATGCGGTCATTGTCAAGAAGATCAGTCTCCCGCCCATGCCTGATGAGGAACTCGATGGGCAGGTGAAGCTCTCGGCAGAGCAGTACATTCCATTCGACATCAACGAAGTGAACCTCGACTTTCACGTATTGCCCCCATCGGAGAATGCAGACGAACAAGACGAAATGTCTATCGTGTTGGTCGCGGCGAAAAAGGACAAGGTGAATGAATTGACCGAGTTGGTGAAGGCGGCTGGGTTGATTCCCATCGTCATGGATGTCGACGCCTTTGCCGTCGAAAATATGTACGGTGTGACCTCTCCCACTTCGCAAGAGGACACGACGACCTTGGTGAACATCGGCGCCAGCGTGATGAATGTGAATATCGTACGAGGGGGCGTTTCCCTGTTTACTCGCGATATCCCCTTGGGGGGAAATCGGTATTCCGAAGCGGTGCAACGAGAGATGGGCGTGTCCTTCGAGGAAGCAGAACAATTAAAGAAAAGCGACCGAGACGACGATCATACGCTTACGACCGTGATGGAAAGTGTCAACGCGGAGGTGGCGTCGGAGATTGCGCGCACGATCGATTATTTCAAAACGACGTCTTCGGAAAGCGAGATTACGCGGGTGCTGCTGTGCGGTGGGGGAGCCAAGGTCAGGGGCCTGGCTCAACAGCTTCGCGATCGAATGCATGTGGATGTGGACATCGCGAATCCCTTCAATGAGATCGACACATCCTTATGTGGTGTCGATCCCGAGGTACTGGTAGAGATGGGGCCGCTTGCGGCGGTGGGGGTAGGCCTCGCACTTCGGACGGTGGGGGATCGATGATTAGAATCAACTTACTCGCAACTGGACCCAAGGCCAGAAAAGTTAAGCCGCAGTGGGATGTTCGCGCGGAGGCGTTGTTGGGTGTTGGCGTACTCCTGATCACCCTCACCGGATGCTGGTATTACGCGTCCTCGCTCGATGACGAGATCCAGGCGAAGCAGAATGAGAAGCAGGGGAAGGACCTACAGGTTGCGAAGCTGAAAGAGCAAGTGAAAGCGGTCGAAGACTTTGAAGCGAAGAAAAAACAGCTTGAGGCCAAGAATCGCATCATCGATGAATTGGAAAAGAGCCGAACTGGACCGGTGAAAGTGCTCGACCATGTCAGTCAAAGCCTGAATCCGCTCAAAGTCTGGCTTGTGCGAATGTCTCTCAAGGGCCACAGCGTGGAACTTGAAGGACGAGCCATGACGAACGACGACGTCGTCGAGTTCATCAACAACCTTCGGCGTACCGAGCAGTTTGGGGCCATCAAACTGATGGAGAGCCGAGCCGGACAAGACAACAAGATGAATACCTATCAATTCAAACTTGACCTGTCGATGAAAGGCTAACATGAGTCTGAATGCCATCAGTCTAGACGGCCTGCGTAGTATTCCGACGGGCCAAAAAGTCGCACTCCTTGGATTGCTGGTGGCGGCGATTCTGGTCGGATTCTATTTCTATGTCGTCGATCCTAAGAGTGCAGAATTGGTGACGGTACAGGGACAAGTGGCTCAATTGGATACGGAGATTCAGAATCTGACGCTCAAGGTGAAGCATCTCGACGAACTCGTGGCAGCGAGCAAACAATTGGAGATCGAGCTGGCAGCCAAGAAAGAACGCCTCCCGCCGGAAGAGGAAGCGGTGATGTTGCTCAAGCAAGTATCGGATCTGGGGCTCCGTCTGGGGTTAGATGTTCGGCTCTGGAAGCCAGGCGCCCAGGCCGAGGATCCCTCGAAATTATTCATCCGGATGCCGATCAACGTCGAGGTGGCGGGCGGATACCATACGGCAGCCATCTTTTTCGATCGGATCAGCAAGTTATCCCGCATCGTCACGGTCCAGGATGTGCGAATCGGGGCGCCCCGAGTGGATCAAGGACGGGTCGTCACGCAAACGGTGTTCGACTTGGTGGCCTATGCCGCCCCGCAGGAAAAGAAATCTGTTCCGCCGGTGCCAGCGGCGAAGCCGAAGTGAAGCATGGAGCCCGGCTCACGTCCAACGCGAGGGGAAGCATCGTGAAGATACGAGTATGGCGCAAAAAGTGGATGAGGCCGGTCAGCATCGGAGTGGTCGTGCTTGTGGTTGGCGGAGTTGCCCTGCCTGGCGAATCACGAAGTCTTCCTCATATGCGGCAAGTTGCCTCCATGCGCCCGGCAGACTCGTTGAAGGTGCTGCCACTGCCTGAGGCACAAAAGTCCGTGCCGGTTGTCGAATCCACGGCTCCCCCCGTCGGCAATTCGATTTCACAGCCGGGGGATTCGTTGTCGCTCGAGTTTTCTGGCGCGTCGTACGACCCATCCGGTCGTCGGGATCCCTTCTTGCCAATGTTTCAGTTTGGTCAGCAAGTGGAGCCGGATTCCAGTCTTCCACCGCTGCAGCGCGTCGGTCTCACGGAATTGAGTTTGATCGGTGTGCTCTGGGGAAACTATGGTTATACGGCCATGGTCCAAACTCCCGACGGCAAAGGGTACAGTATTCGCCGCGGAACCAGGATCGGGCCCAATAATGGTGTGGTCAGTTCAATCACCGAACGAGGCATCATCGTTCAAGAGCGGTTCACGGACGTGTACGGGAACAAACAGGAGCGGGAATATGTGAAGCTCCTGCACCCGAAAGAGGGCACAGAATGAAACAAACACAGGTTGGTGTTCATCCGCTGCTGAGTGTGACTGTGATAGCCGGGTTGTTGGGGATTGCCGGATATGCGCAAGCTGCCGCGCCAGGCGAGACGACCGGACTACCTGGATTCACCCAGGCGGTCGATCAAGGCGCGACGGTTCCATCAGCAGGAATTGCGCTTGACGCAGAGCGCACGGCGGTGACCGGTGCGGCGGCGACCATGTTGACAAAGGTCGAAGCCAAGCCGGAAGGGAGCCGGATGGCATTGGTCTTGACGGGTAACGGCGTGATTTCCTATACGGTAAAGATGATAGGTGATCGGCGCATGGTCCTCGACATGCCGCGTATTCAGTCGAATGGGCGCCAGTCTCAATTGAGCGTGGAGCATCCCCTGTTGTCGCGAGTTCGCTTTGGGTACCATCCGGATAAAGTTCGCTTGGTGCTTGATTTGACGCAGTCTGTCGAGCACAACATCGATTCGACTGACGGCCGTCTGATTCTCACTCTGGCGCCGAAGGTCGTTGTCGGGATGAATGAGACGAAGGCTGTGGACAGTGAGGCGTCATCGTCCGAGGCCCAGGCGGAGAACGGAAGGTCGCCGGACGAGCGGCGCTCCGCAGCTCATCTGATGTTGGTCGCCCATAAGTCGCCCAAGGCCTCGTTGCATATCCAGCCTATTCAACTGAACGCTGAGTCGTTTCAGAAAGAAGAAAAGAAGGCAGACGCGAACAACGAAGTGGTGAACGGCCCCTCACGGTTTATTGGTCGGCGCATTTCACTCGATTTCCAACAGGCCGACATCAGCAACGTGCTTCGGTTGATCGCCGAGGTCAGTGGATTCAATATCGTGGTCGGCGAGGGTGTCAAAAACAAAGTCACCATGAAGCTGGCCAATGTGCCGTGGGACCAGGCGCTCGAAATGCTCCTCAAGATGAATGCGTTGGGCATGATTCGACAGGGGAATATCGTGTGGGTGGATACGCTGCAAAACATCGCCAAGCAGCAAGACGAAGAAGCGCGCGCCAAGGACTCCAAAGCGAAGGCTGAGCCGATTGTCACGCGGGTGTTCTATATCCGCAATCTCAACGCGCTGGAAGTGCAAACGTCGCTTCGGCAAAACTTGAGCCCGCGCGGCACCATGACAGTCAGCGCGGCGAGCAATGCCCTCATCATCAGCGATACCGAGTCCAAGCTGGAAGTGCTGCGGCAGTTGCTTGATGGCGTGGATCTTGAGGTACCGCAGGTACAGATCGAGGCACGGATCGTTCAAGCCGATACGACCTATACGCGTTCGCTCGGCGTTCAGTGGGGAATCTCAAACGTCAATCAGTTAGGGAGCTCGAGCGGAACGTCTGCATTCAAGACCGGGACCACAGGCAGCTTTGGTGCTCAGGTATCTGACTTTCTGATCAACTTGCCGGCCAACCCTGGATTGCCATCTGTGCCAGGCGCTGGATTTTCGATCGGGAAAACCGATGGTGCCATGTTGGACGTCCGGTTATCAGCCGGTGAGTTGTTGGGATTGACCAAAGTCATCGCGGCGCCGAAAATCACCACGCTGGATAAACGAGATGCGAAGATCGCACAGGGAGAGTCCATCCCGTTCCAAACGACTTCCCTGCAGGGCACGCAGACCACGTTCGTGGATGCAAACCTGGAACTGAACGTGACGCCGCAGATCACCTCACGGGATCCAAAGGAAATCGGCAAACAGATTCTCATGAAAGTGCGAGCGACCAGAAATGCGGTCGGTGCACGGAGTAACCCCGCCGGTCCGAGCATTGACCGTCGCGAGGCCACGACGCAGGTGTTGGTTCGTGATGGGGAGACGATGGTCATCGGCGGTGTCTTTGTCGATACCCAATCGAACAACGTGGCCGGTATCCCCTATCTGTCGCGTATCCCCGTCTTGGGATGGTTGTTCAAGAATAAGACTGAAAACGTGTCCAAACAGGAGCTGTTGATCTTCCTGACGCCGACGATCGTTCGGTCCACAACTTGACAGGTCCTAGCGCGACCAGCTAATAATCGCCTCCATTGACGATGGTACGCTGTCTCAATGGGGGCGAATCCTGCGGAACGTGTCTCCTCGTCGTCTTAGAAGGCGCTCCTTCCGGGCTTTCACTCCCTAGAGTCAACCACACATAGGTCTCCGAGCCGCATGGCTAGGCGTGGCGGACGTCTGTGCGTGGACGCACTTGGGGCACAGTTCTTCTGCGAGGGCCTAGAGCGGCTGCCGATCGCCGGCGCGACTGCATCGGGTGACGTAGGGACCCGTTCAGGCCTCCATCCAAGAGTGTGGGCCTTCCACATGTGCGCCGTGAACATTCTTCCTGCCTTCTTCGAGCGGAGGCGGACCATAGCCGACCTTCTGTTGCGTCCCGTATGACAGCCCCTTATACCGACATGCCTCAACAAACCATTCATGTAGAACTTGGAATGCGGAGTTACGCCATCCTCATTCGGTGCAACCTGTTAGAGTCCATCGGAGAAGAGCTGACGCGACTCGGATGTTCCGGCAAGGTTGGGGTGGTCACCGACAGAAATCTTGCCGCGCGCTATCTCAAGCGGGTGAGTCGTGTCTTGAAGACGGCTGGATATACGGTCGTCCCGATCGTACTGGCTCCTGGGGAACGGACGAAAACGCTTCGCTCCATTAGCACGATCATGAATGCGTTGGTGGATGCCAAATTCGAACGCACGTCGACGTTGCTGGCCCTGGGTGGTGGTGTGATCGGCGATCTGACGGGATTCGCGGCGGCGATTTACCAGCGTGGCATTCCCTTCGTGCAGGTTCCTACCAGCTTGGTGGCCCAAGTCGATTCCAGTGTCGGCGGGAAGACGGGTGTTGATCACCCAAAGGGAAAGAATCTCATCGGCGCGTTCAATCAACCGCGTGCGGTTCTGATCGATCCGTCGACGCTGACGAGCCTGCCGGCTCGTGAGTGGAAGGCGGGCCTTGGAGAGGTCATCAAGTACGGGGTGATTGCAGACGACGCGTTCTTTGAATATTTGGAACGACACATCGAGCCCATCCTAAAGCTGGATGATGCCCCTGTCGCGCAGATCGTGAAACGGTCGTGTGAAATTAAGGCGCAGGTCGTCTCCGAGGACGAGCGTGAAGCGGATCGGCGTCGAATTCTAAACTTTGGTCACACGATCGGCCACGCGCTGGAATCGTTGGGGGGATACCGAGGATTGATTCACGGTGAAGCCGTGGCGATCGGCATGATATACGAAGCTGACTTGGCGAGGTATCTGGGGCTGTGTGATGAAGAGGTTGTCGACCGGATCAGAGCATTGGTCAGGGCGGCCGGCTTGCCGTTCTGTCTGCCACGCGTCACGTTCAGCGCACTCTGGCGCGCCATGCAGCAGGACAAGAAAGTGTCTGCGGGGACTATCTACTGCGTGGTGCCCGAGCGAATCGGGTCGGTACGAATCGTGCCCTTGGAGAAGAACACAACCCGCGAATGGTTCGATGCAATAAGCGCGCGTGAGGCGCGGAGCGGGAAAGTCGCCACCACACAACGTTCACGGTAGGAGGGTATGGCAGCCAAGCGAACGGTCACCCAGTTGGAGCAGGCCTTGCGCGAAAAAACACGCGAGGTGGATGTTCTGCATCGTATCAGCGAGTCGATCAGCAATACCCTCGACCTGGAGTCGGTGCTTCGGCATATCGTCGATATGGTCGTAGAAGTAACCAAGGCCGATGCCTGCCTGCTCTATCTGATCTCCGACGGCAGGGACGAACTCATTTTGCGAGCCTCGAAAAATCCCCATCCCAAATTGATCGGACGCATCACCATCGGGTTAGGCGAGGGGATCACCGGCTGGGTGGCCAGGGAACGAACTCGTGTGGTGATTCCGAATAATGCCAGCGATGATTCCCGGTTCAAGTTCTTTCACAACCTACCGGAAGATCGTTACCAGGCCTTTGTCTCGGTGCCTATTACGACCAAGCAGGAGGTCGTCGGAGTCATCAATGTTCAGCACAAACGGTCGCGACGGTATCGGCCTGACGAGTTGGCATTGCTCTCGACGATCGCCACGCAGGTGGGTGGGGCCATCGAGAACGCCCGACTCTATGATCAGATGACACGCAAGGTTCTGCAGCTCGACACCCTCTCACAGGTGTCGGAAACCGTGTCGTCGAACCGGTTGATCGAGGATGTGTTGCAACTCATCGTCACGATGACGGCGCAAATGATGGGGTCGAAGATTTGTTCCATTATCTTATTGGACCAGGCGACAGGCGAACTGCGCATCGCCGCCACGCAAAGTTTAAGCGAACAGTATCGCCGCAAGCCGAATGTGAAGATCGGTCAGAGTATCAGCGGGCGAGCCGTTCAAGATCGTCGGCCGATCATCGTGCCCGACGTCACGAAAGAAAGCGCGTACATGTACCCGGACATGGCGGCGAAAGAAGGGCTGTGTTCGCTCCTGTGCGTGCCGATGCTGGTGCGGGAGAAAGCCATCGGGGTCATCAACACCTACACGTCAAAGCCGCATACCTTTACGCCCGAGGATGTGAAGCTGATGCAGGCCATCGCCAACCAGGCTGCCATTTCTATCGAGCATACGACGTTGCTGGAGAAGTCGTTTGAGATGCAAGAGGCGTTACAAGTCCGCAAGCTGCTCGATCGGGCCAAAGGATACCTCATGCGGGCGAAGCGGTTGTCGGAGGAGGAGGCATTCAAGCTGATTCAGCGACAAAGCATGGACCTTCGCAAGTCCATGCGAGAAATTGCGGAAGCCATTCTGCTGGCGGGTGAAATTGAAGAGCGGGCCGACAGAAATAGGAGTTAGCCTATTATTCCGGGCGCTCTGCGGGCCGCGCGGGAAGGAGTGGTTTTGACGGCGCACTGCTTCGGTTGGTCGGCTGCTCCCCCAATTGCCGTCTAATATCATGAAGTTCCTTCCGCAACTCCTCGACCTCAGAACCTTT
Organism: Nitrospira sp.; assembly: GCA_040006855.1. Lineage (GTDB taxonomy): Bacteria > Nitrospirota > Nitrospiria > Nitrospirales > Nitrospiraceae > Nitrospira_A. The sequence goes on along the minus strand of JBDTWG010000070.1, from coordinate 602 downwards.
CTTTTTCAAATCTTCCCGAATGGCCCGAAGGTCGGTGTCCGTTTCCGTCGGTTGAGCCAAGGGCAGCGCCGGCGACGAAGGTGTCTTCACGGCAGGCGGAGTCGTGACGGAAACTGTAGGCGACGGGGCGGGCAGTCTTGCGAGCAGGTCATAATCGATGATCAGGACATTCGCCGGGTCTTCCGCAAACGCCGGGGCGAACTGATCGGGACGTAACGCTTCGGCCGGCACGAATAAGACCTGACGATTCAGCAGGCCGCTTGGCTGTGGCAGGCGGCGATTGGGCATATTCACCGTGTCAGGGTCGTCCGGCCGCTGACGGTACTCGGTCAGAGAAATGTAAAGTGAGCGGCCGTAGGCGAAGACATGACCACTCGTCGTTTCTTTGGATGAATGCCGGAGTGGCGGTTCGGATGAGCCGATTCCCGCGCCGGATCGTTCTCGGTATCCTCCGTTACTTCCCTGTGTCAGACGAAACCCCACCTGTTGATCGGAGGCTGCCAGCTTCAACCCTTCTGCAATAGCGGGCGCGAGAAAGGCGACTTCAGCTCCTGAAAAGACGGGTACCGTCGGCTTCTGATTGGCGGTCAAGGATCGCAGCA
>JBDTWG010000069.1:0-12923 GCA_040006855.1 Nitrospira sp. | reverse complement strand
GGGTGAGCGTAAGAAAGGGGAGTGGGCGTGGGAATGACGCAAGATACGAGAGAGAGAATTATTGTGCCGGGACCGGCAGGATTTCATCCGCCGTCGGCGGCTCAATTGGGAGTAGCGTTGCCAGATCCTGGGCAGGGACTTTATTATGGCTTACTTGAGCCTAATGAAGAGGTGGTGATTGAGGAGATGGCTCGGAAGATGCTGACGAGCCCAAATGCCACGATTTTCCCTGGACCTTTAGTCTTGTGGGCGTGGAATGACCATGCCATAGAAAAGGCGAAGGCAGTTCTTGAAATCGCTGCACAGATTCCTGAAGTGATGATCATCCCAATGCCAGATTATCGTCCCAAGTACCCGAAAATCGATCCTGAAGAAGTCATCAATCCGAACCACCCAAATCTTACGATTTGGGGCAATAAGATTGAAGCATGCATTTTTATCGGCGTTCATTGTCACTATGCTAACCTCACCCTGAAAATGATTCGTGCCGGGACGAACTGCTGCACGATGGCCATTTGTGCCGAGCAGGGTCATGAAGACGCTATGTTGACCATTCGCGATTCCGACACGATAAAGTTGAAAAAGACCGCGCAAATCTTCAGGAAGGTTCGAGAAGAGATGGGCATTAAGCTGCCTGAGAGCGGTGAAAATGTCCGATTCACCGGGACTCAGTCCAAAGTCCATAATGGCAAAACGCACACTAACCCTATGACTTTTATGCCCTCGGCTGCCGGCGTTGGCAGCGCAGCCACATTTGGCCATTCAGCTGATCAGATGAAGCGAGAAGGCTAGGGCGTAGGGTAAGGCGATACAGTTAAGAGGTGCAATGATGAGCGAAGCATTAGAGCCCCAGCAAAAGACGAATCCCCAAGGCGATCCCATTACGAGCGTGGCAGCTCCTAAGGCTGAAGGCAAGAAAGATCCGCATGCGGATGCCAAGCGACAGAAGATTGTCACTCCGGAATACATGTTTTTGGAAGCTCCTCGGATGAAAGAGTTTATTACGGGGAGTGAGGCAGCGAAAGAGGCTATCCGTCGGTCAAACGTCGATCTTGCTATCGCATATCCCATCACGCCGCAAAGCGAAACGATGCAGTTGGTGGGCGTATTGTACGGCGAGGGCTATGTCAAGGAATATTATCGCGGAGAAGAAGAAGTCGGGGTAATGGCGGCAATTGCCGGAGGATCGAGAGCAGGGGTTCGTTGTTATACTGCTACGGCCGGTCCAGGCACGTTACGAGGACTTGAAGGGATTGCTTCTTGGCCGGGCCATCGTTTGCCCGTTGTCGCCATGTTCACCTGTCGAGTGGTGAACGCTCCGCTGGCCATTCAGCCGGACAATATCGAAGTGTCGTACCTCTTGAACTGCGGCATGATTATCTTCCACGCAGAGAATCAGCAAGATATGTACGACTTCACGCTAGCCGGCTTCGTCATCAGCGAGAAGAACGATGTCACGCTTCCTGTGGGAGTGTGTTGCGATGGATTCTTTGTCACGCATGCCAGAGGTTATGTCCGTATGCAAGATCGCGGGATGAAGCTTCCACCAAGGGAACCATGGCGAGGGGCTGTTCCTGTACTCGATGCAGAGAATCCTCCTGCCAGGCTATCGAGAGATGCCCCGGTGCAGAAGTCGAATTTTATGGCGTACAATATTCACGCGGTATGGCAACAGGAAGTGTGGGCTGGTGTAGAGCGTTCCCGCAAGTACATCAATCAATATATGGGCGGTCTGCTGACCGCAGAGAACGTAGACGACGCAGAAGCTGTCATCATTGCGTCGGGCAGCGCGGCAGCTCAGTCTCGTGAAGCCGTGCGGATTTGCGCAGAGAAGGGTATTAAGATCGGCTTGATCAAGATCCGGTCGCTCCGTCCGTTCCCAACCCAAGAACTGCGTAAGTTGTGCGGAAAAGCCAAGTTGATTGTTGTCCCCGAATTCAACTACGTCGGATGGCTAGCGAAAGAGGTGGCAACCGCTATCTACGGTTTCTCCAATGCAAAAATCATCGGTGGCCCGCGAGTGTACGGTGGCCAGTCGATGCCAGTCGAATTGATTGTGGATGAAGTCGAATCCGGTTTGACTGGAAAGAAGTCGACGAACGTGGCGATGTCTCAAGTTATGGGCGCATCCGCATCTGACCATGAGGCCATGGGGCATTTCCTGCGTAGCATTTAGACTGAGAAGCACAGTTCGAGCCAAAACAGCAGGGCCCGTTCGGGTAAACCGAACGGGCCCTGTGCATTTGAGGAAATGCTTGAAGCCGGTTTTCAGCCCTGAAGATCTTCTTCGACCAGATCAGGGCTTTCCGGCATCCCGTGAGCCACGTATTTGGCATAGGATAAATAGATCGATGCGCTATCACGCATGGCTTTGGTGCCATTGGCCATGCGATGCAGCTTATCCGAGCCAGGCGCTTCGGTCTTACGGAGATGATCGACATGGTCATGCAGGACGAGCGTAAAGCGCTCCATGGCCATTTCCACCTCTCGATAGGCTTGCAAAATAGGGTCAGTCATGTGAAGTACTCCTCTCTCGACAGAATACCGCAGCATGGTTTGAGGGGTCAACCAAGAGGCCGATCACTATGTACCAACTATCGTCGGCTGTGTTAAGTGCCATCGCTGCGGTGGCTAAGGTGAATGTGCTGGAGCCGCATCACCGGGTGCCGGAATCCATCATTGAGGGCGTGTCACGACTCTCAGAAATGTTTACGAGGCGTGGTGACCAAGGTCCGGGGGTGGCTTATTTCGAGGAAGCTCAGCTACGTTCCGCATATCTGGCCTACTACGTGCCAGTCAATCTTGCTAAAGTGCAGATTCTTTTGGATGAACTGCAGCCGGTGCTTCCCGCCGGTTGGAATGAGGAATTTCGAGTGCTAGACATTGGGGGAGGCCCTGGAACGGGGGCACTGAGCGTGCTTGATTGGTGCCGCTCAAAGTCTGTGATGCCTCCACCTTCCCTTCGTATGACGGTTGTTGACCGGTCGCCGCAGGTCTTGAGGCTGTGTGCTGAGATTCTGAAGGTTTATGGTGAACAGCATCCAGATCAACCCATTGCCTCGGTGAAGACGGTTGAATGCAATCTTGAGCGTTCCCTTTCCCCAGCTCTCCGTGAAGTCGGCATGGGGAATGGCTATCACCTGATTATTATTCAGAATCTTCTCTCAGAATTATTTGTCGGGAGTCCGGACCCCGTAGGGCTACGGACTGCGTTAGTTGGGGAGTTATTGAATTATTTGGCCGCGGACGGGAGCCTAATGCTCATCGAGCCGGCATCGCGATCTGCCTCGCGGGGATTGCATCAGGTGCGAGATAAACTTTTGGCGGAGCAGCGCTGTTCTGTTTATAGTCCCTGCCTCCATGACGCGCCGTGCCCTGCACTGGTCAAACCAGATGACTGGTGCCATGAGGAGCGAATATGGGAGGTTCCAGCCTGGATTGCTCACGTCGATCGAGAGGTCGGGTTTATTAAAGATGCACTCAAGTTTTCCTATGTGATCCTGCGCAAGGATGGCAAAACTCTGGTGCCTCGGAATGTGAATTATCATCGAGTGGTCAGTGAGTTACGTGTTATGAAGGGCGAGAAGAGAGTCTGGTTGTGTGACGAAACGGGAAGACCCGAGATTGGACGTCAAGACAAGGAACGATCAGACTCCAACGCTCCATTCGATGACTGGCATCGTGGGGCAATCGTACGGGTCAGTGAGATTGTTAAAAAAGACCGAAAGGGCAGGCCAGCCATGGTCGGCCGAATTGTTTCGTCGGGAACAGCGGAAATCGTCCGTCCTGCCTGAGATCCTAATCTGCTTCCGGTTCAGAGCTGCCGTGTTGATGCGTGACACGGTCCTCATCGAAGAGTTCCGCCATCTCATCTGCCATCATATCGCGGTCGTTGGGTACCGAAACCAGGGGGATTTCCTTGCGTGGCTTCTCGACAGCTTCACTGGGGGCGGGAGTTGGTTGAGGGGCTTTGGGGTTTGGGGTGTCACTCATATGAACACCAGTATACACGAACAGTGGTCGGAAAGGTCACTCAAATGCTTCTAATGACGAGTGTTCAGGGAACTGTGTCTTGCAGGCAGTACAGGTTACGAAATAAATCGCTTCACGGACAGACATGGTAATACGGAAATCGAGGTTCACGCCTCGATGCTGACAGCTTGGACAGGAGATTTCTTTCAGGCGGTAGGGGATATCCGGCTGGGTCCGCCGATAAAAATCCATGTCGGTGTACACCGGGAAATTATATCGACACTTGAGGCAGACGGCACGGCATTCCCCATCGGACTGCAAGGTTCGTCGGTCGACGCCGAAGGCGTTCGTCTTGCAAATTGCGCAGCGTATGCTCGGCAGCCGTTTCTCAACCTCTTCAAGCGATGTGTGAGCCATCAGTTTCCCCTGCAAAGATGTCCTGAGTATACGCACCGAACTGGGGCATCTTCAACCGCCGGGCTTAGGTTCCCAGGATTTCCTTGACCAGTAGGCTATGCTGCCTATACTAGCGAGATCATGCATATGATAAACAAACGTCTTCTCGTGGGCAATGCCGATGATGCCAAGAACCCTCCGCCGCAGGTGAGTGCCATTCTGATGGTGGCTGAAGAGCAGAACGTGACGGTGCAAGCGAGAATTGTCTACGCCAAGATTCCTTTGAAAGAATTTGGTGAGCCAACGGTCTCGTCGCTGGGCAAGGCTGTGGAATGGATTGAGGCGCACATTGCGGATCACCGTCTCATGGTGTGTTGCCGGGTAGGCATGGGACGTTCGGTCTCAGTAGTCATTGCCTACCTCTGTTGCGTGGAGGGACTGTCCTATGCGGACGCGGTGAAGCTTGTGTTGATGCGGCGTCCCGGCGGTATGCCTTTGCCGCAACTCGAAGAAATTATCGAAGACCTTCGTCATCGCCGACAGTGCCGACGCGGTACTTCAATCGCCTAGAGATCAGGTTGTCCGCTCATTCGTTCGTCTGCTTGCTTCCCATCATTTCACCCTTCCTCCTAGGGCTGGTTTCACGATCTCAGCCCCATATCGTTTCGTGCCAGCGCAGATCGTTCAGGATGGAGTTGCATTTTGTCCTGTCGTCGTGGCGTAATTTAGTGTCTGTGAGGGGGCGGTCTTCATCACCTCGGAATGCATCACGATGCCAGAATTGCCGGAAGCGGAAGTCGCTGCGCGCCAATTACGTGAACGAGTTGTGGGAGCGACCGTGCGAGATTGCTGGGTCGGCCGTGACGACATCGTTCGCGAAGGGTTATTGTCCGTAGCATGGTACCGTCAGTCCAAAATAACGGAAGTTGAGCGACGAGGGAAGAGTGTGATTCTTACCTTCGCTCGCGACGAACATGTGAGATTCCTTGCCGCCGAATTGGGCATGACCGGGTTGTTGGTTTTTCAGTCTACGCCGACCAAACATCCGCAACATACCCATTTCATTCTGCATCTTGATGGAGTGGCCGAACCCGAGATCCGATACTGGAATCCCCGACGATTTGGGCGCCTGTCGTTGCTTGATCAGGCAGGACTGGATCGGTATACGGGACGGCGATTCGGGTACGATCCTCTTGCAATCAGCCTTGAAGAATTCCTGCGGCTGCTCGGGTCGACGCGCAGCCGGCTGAAGTCATTGTTGATGCATCAACAGGTGATCGCGGGGATTGGAAACATCTATGCCAATGAAATTCTCTTCCGCGCCGGCCTGCACCCTCATCAGGCAGCCAATCAGCTGGAAGGAAAAGTCATTGCCCGGCTCTACGGAATCATGGGAGAGGTGCTGCGGGAAGCCATCGCCATGGGAGGGTCCAGCGTGCGGGACTATTTTGCGCCGGATGGAACCGAAGGCCAGTATAAGCGCAGGCATCTGGTCTATGCGAAAACCGGGGAGCCCTGTCCGAATGCCTGCGGCGCAGTGATCCGACGATCTGTCGGAGAGCGAAGTTCCTTCTATTGTCCAATTTGCCAACGGGGAAGGCCTAGTCGTTCCGCCAAACAACGGAAGGGCTCCTTGCAAACTTTGCCGAAGTCGAAGGCACAACAATAAGCTTATCAATTATTTATGATGATGAATCTTCAGTGCTCATTGTGGTAGGACTTCTGTGCTCGAAGCGTAGGCCCTTTGGAGGATTGAGCTAATCAACAGAATTCGGTACTCTGTCGCTCCTTATTCTCTGCCCTATCACACACCAAGGAGTCGTCAATCATGGCGAAAGTGCTCGAAGGTCCCGGGATGGGGCTGATGAAGAAATGGGGAATCAACGTTCCCAATTATGTGGTCGTCACCTCCGTTGATGAGCTGACGAAGCTGGGACAAGCCAATGAATGGTTGAAGAAGTCCAAGCTGGTTGTCAAGGCGCATGAGGCCCTCGGGTCGCGCTTTAAACTTGGTCTGGTCAAGGTAGACTTGGACTTCAAAGCCGCAGCGGCGGCGGCGAAGGAGATGATCGGCCGCCAAGTCGGTAGCATCACCGTGACCCAGGTCATCGTCTCTGAAATGATTCCGCACAAGGAAGAATATTATTGCGCTGTGAAATCCACTCGGGAGGGTAGTGAGGTTCTGGTCGCCAACTGCGGTGGAATCGAAGTCGAATCGAATTGGGAACGCGTTAAGCGGTTGTGTCTCGAAATCGGGCAGTCCCCCTCCTCAGAATCTCTCGAAAAATTGTCCAAAGATGCCGGATTTGCCGGACCACTCGTCAAGAGGATGGCCGAGTTTGCAGGGAAAATGTTTGCCTGCTTCGATAACGAAGATGCGCAATACCTCGAAGTAAACCCCGTAGTCTTGCGCGCAAGTGACGGCGAACTCGTGGCGCTCGACGCGGTAACGCTACTTGACGGTGATGCCAAGTTTCGCCATCCGGATTGGAACTTTGCCTTTGCGGCAGAGTTCGGTCGCGCCTATTCTAAACAAGAAATCGACGTCATGGCAGTCGACAGCAAGATCAAGGGCTCGGTCAAGTTCATTGAAATTCCCGGTGGCGATACCGCCATGTTACCGGCGGGTGGTGGTGCTAGCGTGTACTATTCGGACGCAGTGGTCGCGCGCGGCGGCAAGTTGGCGAACTATGCCGAATATTCAGGTGATCCACCTGATTGGGCCGTGGAAGTCCTCACGGAAAAAGTCTGCTCGTTGCCCGGGATCAAGAACATCATCGTCGGTGGCGCGATCGCGAATTTCACCGACGTGAAGAAAACGTTCGGCGGCATCATCAATGGGTTCCGCAAGGCGAAATCGGAAGGCAAGCTAAAAGGGGTCAAGATCTGGGTGCGTCGCGGCGGGCCGCGTGAGAAAGAGGGGCTTGATGCCATGCGCGCGCTGAAAGACGAAGGCTTCGATATCAACGTCTTCGACCGCAACACACCGCTTACCGACATCGTCGACAAGGCACTCCAAACAAAGTAGCCTGCCGCCTATGACCAACCGAAGATAAGGGGAGATCCCGATGAGTATTCTGGCAAACAAAGACACCCGTGTGGTGATTCAGGGTGGTCAAGCCGGCGTCAACGCCGCCCGCCGCATGGCTGAATTTTGCTATCTGATCAAGCGACCACTCAATGTGGAAGCATTTGTCTATCCGCCTGATGCCGGAAAAATAAACGAAATTCCATACGGCAGCGGCTTGCTTGCCATCCCTGTCTACAAGTCTATTGCCGAAGCGACAAAGAATCATTCGACGATCAACACCAGCCTCGTCTACATCGGTGCCGACCGCGCGATGAAGGGCGGCATGGAAGCGCTCGACGATTCGCACATCAAGGTGGTTTCGATGATCACGGAGGGTGTGCCCGAGAAGGATGCGAAGATTCTTGGCGCCCATGCGCGCAAGCTTGGCAAGGTCTTCAATGGGCCGTCGTCTATCGGCATCATTTCAGCCGGTGCTTGTCGCTTGGGCGTGATCGGCGGTGCGTTCGACAACCTCGTGCTCTCCAAGCTCTACCGCGAAGGGTCGTTTGGCGTCATCACGAAATCGGGCGGACTGTCCAACGAGATCATCTGGATCTGTTCTCAATTTGCCGATGGCATCACCACGGCTATCGGGATCGGCGGCGATGCCTACCCTGGAACCGACTATGTCAGCTATCTCGAAATGTTTGAGAATGATTCGCAGACGAAGGCGGTGGTCATTGTCGGCGAGATGGGCGGTGATCTCGAAGAGCGAGCGGCTGAATGGTATGGTGCGAAGAAGCGGCGGGTGAAATTAATTGCCGTCGTGTCCGGTTTCTGCCAGGAGAGTTTGCCGAAGGGAATGAAGTTCGGCCATGCGGGCGCCAAGGAAGGACTAAAGGGCGAAGGATCGGCCCGGGCCAAATCAGATGCACTCAAGAACGCCGGGGCATTGGTGCCAGCGACTTTCGGCGCACTCGGTCCCGCGATCAAGGAAACTTATCAAGAGTTGTTGAAGTCCGGTCAGGTGAAGGAGCCGGTTGAGCCGGCCACGTTGCCTAGATTGCCAAAAACCGTCGAAGAAGCGATGAAGGCCGATGAGGTCATGGTCGCGCCGCTGATCCGCACGACCATCAGCGATGATCGCGGCGATGAACCGTGCTATGACGGCTATCCGGCCTCTGAACTCATCAACAAGGGCTACGAAATTCCTCACGTGATGGGCCTCTTGTGGGATAAGCGGCTGATCTCAAAGCAAGAAGCCGAAATCATCAAACGGATTATGATGCTTTCTGCCGATCATGGCCCTTGTGTGAGCGGTGCCTACGCGACGATTTTGGCTGCCTGTGCTGGCATCGGATTGTCGCAATCGGTGGCAGCAGGCATGATCATGATTGGACCGCGCTTCGGCGGGGCCGTGACCGATGCAGGCCGTTTCTTCAAATATGCCGTAGGCAATAAGATGTCCGTCGACGAATTCTTGGCCTATATGAAGAAAAATCATGGCCCGGTGCCAGGTATCGGCCATCGCGTGAAGAGCCTGCGCAATCCGGACAAGCGGGTGAAGGAGTTGGTCGGTTACGTCAAGAGCTTGAAGATCAAAACCCCCTGCTTGGATTTCGCGCTTGAAGTGGAGAAGATCACCTCGGTCAAGAAGGATAATTTGATTCTGAATGTCGACGGGACGATGGCGGCCGTGCTGGTTGACATTGGGTTCCCCGTAGATAGCTTGAACGGCTTCTTTATTTTGTCGCGTACGATTGGGTTAATCGGGCATTGGGTGGATCAGAAGCGGCAGGATAGCCGGTTGATTCGGCTATTTGATTATCTCGTGAACTATGCGGCGCCCAAACGGCGGGAAGTGCCGCCGCTGAAATAGCGTGAATTGTGATGTCTCTTACGTGAAGCGCAGGCCAACCCGCGCGAAACAGCTCACGAGAGACGAGCGGTATTAAACAGAAGAGGACGGAGAAGAATCATGTCGATGGATCTTGCCAAAAAATTGTATGCCAGAATGCCGGACGTTTTTGCCAAGGCCAGAAAGAAATTTGGCCGTGGCCTAACGGTGGCCGATAAGATATTGGTGTCTCATGCCGACAACTTTGATGCGCAGAGCTGGGAGCGAGGCAAGGCGATGCTGGCGCTCCGTCCTGATCGTGTTGCGATGCAGGATGCCACGGCTCAGATGGCCATGCTCCAGTTTATGCAGGCCAATAAGAAGCAAGTTGCTGTGCCAAGCACGATCCATTGCGACCATCTCATTCGAGCTGAAATGGGTTCTGAAAAGGACCTCCTTCGTGCCATGGATGAGAACAAAGAGGTGTATAATTTCCTCGCATCTGCCGCGAAAAAGTACGGCATCGGATTTTGGAAGCCGGGAGCCGGCATTATCCACCAAGTGGTGTTGGAAAATTATGCCTTTCCTGGCTGCTTGATCATCGGCACGGACTCGCATACCCCCAATGGAGGTGGGTTGGGTGGGTTGGCAATCGGTGTCGGTGGTGCGGACGCCGGTGAAGTGATGGCTGGGCTTCCCTGGGAAGTGTTGCATCCGAAACTGATCGGCGTTCGACTCACCGGTAAGCTAAATGGATGGACCTCGCCAAAGGACGTGATCCTCTATCTGTGCGGTTTGCTGACCGTAAAGGGCGGCACGAACAAGATCGTGGAGTATTTCGGCCCTGGCGCGGAGACTATCAGTGCAACTGGGAAGGGGACAATCTGTAACATGGGCGCGGAATTGGGCGCGACGACCTCCGTGTTCCCATTCGACCAGAAGATGGTTGCCTACATGAACATCATGGACCGGGCAGACCTGGCGAGTTTTGCGCAGTCCCATAAAGAGCTCCTCGTGGCTGATCCTGAGGTCTACCAATCACCCGAGAAGTACTACGACCAGATTGTCGAGGTCGATCTCTCCAAGCTTGAGCCGCACGTCGTGGGTCCTCACACACCGGACCTCGCCAGGCCGATCTCAAAATTGGCAGCTGAGGCAAAGGCAAAAGGTTATCCGGTCGAACTCAAAGCTGCGCTCATCGGCAGCTGTACCAATTCATCATACGAAGATATCAGCCGTTCCGCGCACATTGCGCGGCAGGGATTGAAGGCGGGATTGAAGGCCAAGGCGTCCTTCCTGGTATCGCCAGGCTCAGAACGAATTTACCATACGATGAAGCGCGATGGGTTCTTGGAAACGTTTGAACAATTGGGCGGCACCGTTTTGTCGAACTCCTGCGGGCCCTGCATCGGGCAGTGGAAGCGGGCCGATGGTGTGAAGGGCAAAGCGGATTCTATTGTCAGCTCGTTCAATCGTAACTTTCCTGGCCGCAATGACGGGATCAGCGAAACGCTGTCATTCCTGGCCAGCCCGGAAGTCGTGACAGCGTATGCGATTACGGGTGATCTTGGCTTCGATCCTGTGAATCAGATGCTGAAGGGTGCTGATGGCAAAGAGTTCAAATTCGAACCACCGCAGGGCGAGGAGCTGCCTGCTAAAGGATTTGCGAAGGGCGATGAAGGCTTCGTGGCTCCAGCGGAAAATGGCGAGGGACTCACGGTGGACATTCCGCCGACCAGTGAGCGGCTGCAGCTGTTACAGCCGTTCCCGCGCTGGGATGGTCGGGATTTCGAGAAGCTTCCGCTCTTGATGAAGACCAAGGGTAAGACGACCACCGACCATATTTCTCCAGCCGGGCCTTGGCTGAAGTACCGCGGACATCTCGATAAGATCAGCGACAATATGTTCTTGGGTGCGAATAGCGCCTTTTCATCGGAGCCCGGTAAGGGCACGGACGTACTGACCGGTGAATCGGGCCTCACAATTGCTCAGATTGCCCGTCGTTATAAGGCGAAAGGCATTGGATCCGTTGTGGTAGGGGATGAGAACTATGGTGAGGGCAGTAGTCGTGAACATGCAGCGATGTCGCCCCGGTTCTTGAATGTGCGCGTCGTGATCACCAAGAGCTTTGCTCGCATTCACGAAACTAATTTGAAGAAGCAGGGGATCCTGGCGTTGACCTTTGCAGATCCAATGGACTACGACAAAATCGAGCAGCAGGATCGGATTAGTGTGGGGGGCTTGAACAGCTTGGCCCCAGGAAAGCCAGTGCAGGTGACGATTCACAAGGCGAGTGGACAAGCGTTAACCATTCAGGTGAACCACAGCATGACAGCGCAACAGATTGCTTGGTTCAAGGCTGGTTCAGCGCTGAATGCGCTGAACTAATAAAGCATTGAAAGAGGGACAATCATGACGACGACCAAAGCATCCAAGATCATTTATACAAAAACTGATGAAGCCCCGATGTTGGCGACGTATTCGTTCCTGCCGATCATCAACGCCTTCAGTAAGGCAGCCGGTGTCTCCGTCGAATTGCGGGATATCTCGCTGGCGGGACGCATCCTCGCGGTCTTTCCCGAGTATTTGACTCCTGAGCAGAAACAGCCGGACGCCTTGAGCGAACTGGGTGAACTCGCCAAGAAGCCGGAAGCCAATATCATTAAATTGCCCAACATCAGCGCGTCATTGCCTCAGTTGCAGGAGGCCATCAAGGAATTACAAAAGCAGGGGTACAAGCTTCCTGAATACCCTGAAAATCCAAAAGACGACAAAGAGAAGGACATCAAGAGCCGTTACGACAAGGTAAAGGGCAGCGCCGTCAATCCCGTCCTGCGCGAAGGCAACTCGGATCGTCGCGCGCCGCTTTCCGTGAAAGCCCACACCAGGAAGCATCCGCATAAGATGGGGGCTTGGAGCCCGGATTCCAAGACCCACGTGTCCCATATGAAAGGTGGAGATTTCCGCTCTAACGAAAAGTCGATGACGATGACCGCGGCGACCGATGCCAAGATCGAATTCGTCGGTCAGGATGGCAAGACCACCGTGCTCAAGCCCAAGGTCGCACTGCAGGCAGGTGAAGTCATCGATGCCACCTTCATGAGTAAGCGCGCCTTGCGCCAATTTCTCGAGGACCAGATCGAGGATGCCAAGAAGAAGGGCGTTTTGTTCTCGCTCCACATGAAAGCCACCATGATGAAGGTCTCGGATCCCAAGATCTTCGGTCATGCGGTGACCGTGTACTACAAGGACGTTTTTGAAAAGCACGGTGAGACGCTCAAGAAGCTGGGAGTCGATCCGGATAACGGTCTAGGCGATCTCTATGTCAAGATCAAGGCCTTGCCAGACGATCAACGCAAAGCGATCGAAGCTGACATCCAAGAGGTCTACAAGAAACGGCCACCGATGGCGATGGTGAATTCCGACAAGGGCATCACCAACCTCCATGTTCCCAGCGACATCATTATCGATGCCTCCATGCCCCCCGTCATTCGCGACAGTGGGAAAATGTGGGGCCCGGACGGCAAGGCGGCGGATGCCAAGTGCGTGATTCCCGATGCTAGCTATGCGCCCGTTTATCACGAAGTCATCGAGTTCTGTAAGAAGCACGGCGCCCTGGATCCGAAGACGATCGGCAGCGTGCCCAACGTCGGACTCATGGCGCAAGCCGCAGAAGAATACGGCTCCCACGACAAGACCTTCAAGGCT
>JBDTWG010000068.1:0-13082 GCA_040006855.1 Nitrospira sp. | reverse complement strand
GAGGCAGTGGCCTTTACAGGGAGCGTCGGTATCGCCACCACGTCGACATCAGGGTTTACAGCGACTGCGGCGGCCGATCTTGATAGTGATGCGACGCATGACGGGTGGTATGTCAACGACACGAAGGAAGGCCTGAGCTCGGCGGAGCCTAATGATGTCGCGAGCTAAGTAGTGTCGACAGTGGCAAAATTTGTCGCCTGGGAACGGAAAAAGGAATCCGACAACCGCGAAAGTCCAAGGCCTCGATCCTCCAGCAGTCATAAATGATTGGTAAGCAGTATGAATGACGAGAACCGCAGGAAGGAGGTGTTGGGCATAGAATCTGCTATTCCCAAGATCTGTTACGCTTGATGAAGCGGTGTTGTGAGAGTCAACGTTGGGTGAAGGTACTACAATAGGAAAGGGAGGAAGTCCATGTTGAAGCAAGTCAAAGGTCAAAAAGGTTTTACGCTGATCGAGTTGATGATCGTCGTGGCGATTATCGGAATCTTGGCGGCCATCGCCATTCCGAACTTCTTGCGATACCAGGCCAAGTCGCGGCAGTCCGAAGCCAAGACGAACCTGGGCGCGATCTTCGTGGCGGAGACGGCCTATCTCAGCGAACAATCCCGATACGGAAGCTTTTCTGAGATTGGATATGCTCTCGCCGGAACGACGAATCGATACACCTATCGTAGTCCTGCCATCGGTGGAGCTGCCGCCTCAGCTAATACTGTGGGTATTGATCAGATTCCCTGCGGCGCTCCGGTCGGTTGCGTGGTTCAAGTTGACTCAGCTCCAGCAGTGCCAAACAATGCTAGCGTTGTCGTCGGTGCGATAGGCTTCACGGCCTCCGCGGTGGCCAGCATCGACAATGATGCGACAATTGACGGCTGGTCGGTCAATGACGTCAAGGGCGGTCTGACACAGGCGGTTCCTGACGACGTGATCAGCTAACGATCATTCGCGGGAGTTCTTCGGTGTGGCGGGGGAGGGACAATGTTCCTCCCCCGTTTTCATTCCAGCTGCCCATCGACCAACTCCTCGTCCAACGCCCTCAGGTTCTTTTTTCGGCTCGCGAGCCGTCCCGCTACAGTAATCAAATTCGCTTTGCCAAATTGGGCTTGTCTGATAAAGCAGGAGATATCTGCTTCGTTAAGTGACCAAGGCGCCACAATGAATATTCTGCCTTCAATTTCGCTGCTGGTGATCAGCGCACTAGTGCTCTTCTCCCCTCTGCAGGAGGGCGGCACGACTCATCCGGCGCAAATGATCATCAGGCTGTTGATTCTGACATGGTTGGGAATGGTTCTGGCGGCGGGCATTCGAGCGAGGCGGCTCGCCGTCCCTGTGATTACGATGAGGTACATCGTGCTGGCGTTTGTCGGACTGGCACTGGTGGCGACGCTCTTTTCGCCCTACCCTCATCCGAGCCGGCAGTGGCTGATCATGATCGCGGGGTACGCGATATTGTTCTATTTGCTTATCTCATTCGTCGACCGGTGGGAATATATTCGTACGCTGACCGTCGTGATCGTGCTGATGGGCGTAGGAGAAGCAGGTTGGGCCATCGTGCAAGGATTGGCCTGGAATGTCTTGAGGCCCAGCGGCACGTTCTTCAACCCCAACTTTCTCGCGGGATATCTCACGGTGACCTGGACGATTCTGTTGAGCGTCGCAATCTACGGCTATCGACACGTGTCGGCATTTTCACGTCCGTGGATGTCACCCGTCCTATGGTGGCTTGGGCTTGGCACGGCGTTGGGCGGTCTGTTCCTTGCGGTGTTGTTGACTCAGTCTCGCGGGGGCATGATTGTATGTCTCATCGGGACGGTCTTTGTGCTGATGGCTCGGTATGGATGGAAAGTAACCGGCGGCTGTGCGGTGACGGTTGTGTTGATTGGGCTGTTTGTCCCGTCGCCGATCCGTGATCGGGTATTAGCGGAGCATCAACAGAATCCTGTCTCCTATGCCCGCTGGCAGATGTGGCATGGAGCGGTCACACAAATGGTCGACCATCCGATGGGAATCGGGCTGGGACTCTATCAGTACACATATCCCCTCTATGCGTTTCCGGTTGATGGTGAGATTTCCCGTTTTGGAAAAGTCGCCCAGACGCCCCACAACGATTACCTTCAGATGGGCGTCGAGATGGGGCCGGGAGCAATCCTTGTGTTTGGGATCGGGGTCGTTCTGGTCATCCGCGAACTGCGACAAGTGCTTCAGTCGCGACTGCGGCGTTGGCAGAGGAGTCTCATTGCCGGGATCGGGGGGGGGTGATCGCGCTCTTGGTGCATGCCGCGCTTGATTCGAGTTTGCGCGAGTCGGCCCTTGCGATCCTGCTGGTGCTCTGTGGCGCATTGATTGTGTCGGCGTCACGGCTCACCCGCAGGGGATCCGACGACGTCTATGTCATTCCGATTCATTCACGCTGGGCGTGGGGAATCGGTGCGGCATGTCTGGTACTGGTGACCGGTGTTGAGGTGGCTCGACTGGGGGTGGCGTGGATGAAGTTTGATGCAGCGTCTCGTCGAGCCATGGCAGGGGACATCGATGCGGCAATCGAAGGATTGAAGGCGGCTGTCGCATTGGATCCGGGCAAGGCGCTCTACCATCACGGTCTCGGATCAGTCTATGCGAGGGCCTTTGAAGCTTCCCGCGACAAGCAGGCCTTCCAACTGGCGTATGCGGAGTTTAAGCAGGCGATCGAACTGAATCCGCTCGATAGCCGCCTACTTGGACTGCTTGGACAACTCTATGTCTCCGCGGCGCAAGTTCCCGCGTCTCCGGCGGAATCAAATGATCAGCAAAAGGTCTGGTTGCGTGCTTCGGTACAGGTCTACGAACGGGCTATTCAGCTCGCGCCGTTTTCCGCAATGTTTCGATACGAACAGGCTCAGCTCCACTGGATGCTGGGAGCGCGGGGCGATGCTGAACGTCGGGCAAAAGAGGCGGAGAATTTGGAGCCGAATTTTCTGCCTGCCCGTGCATTGCTGGCCCGTTTGTGGATTGAACAGGGGCAAGTCGACCAGGCAAGAAGTCAACTGCGTGAAATTCTGGCGCGGCAGGCACGGTACAAGGCGCGGAGCAAGAATAATCTCGATGAGGCATTTTTGAATGTCGATGTCGCTCCGCTTCGTGCTGCAGTGGGAGAAACGGGGGTCGCCGGATGAAGGTCATTCGATCCCTATCGACCGTGAAGCAAGATCTGATTCAGGCGGTCTTTGGGCTAATTCTGCTCGCAGGCTCCTCGGTACTGCTTCATCTCCTGGATGGGCAACGGACTGCGGTCGCGCGAGCCGAGCAGTTGGCCTTTCTCCCGAAGGGAGAATATTTGAAACTGGCGGTGCTCGGCTATCGGCAGGTGGTCGCAGACCTGATCTGGTTACAGGCGGTTCAGCACATCGGTGCAAAACGGGACACGCAATTTGGGTATACCTGGACCTATCATGCCGTGGATGTCCTGACGGACCTGGATCCCACATTTGTTGCACCCTATCAGGCGACCGGCCTATTCCTTGGTGTGCTTGTGGGTCTGCAGGAGGAAGGCCTGGCGATCCTGGACAAGGGAATTCGCCACAACCCATCGATCTGGCAACTACCGTTTCTTGCCGGCTACGTGTCGTATTACGAGCTCTGCAATCCGGTTGCAGGTGGGGAATACCTTCGCGCCGCCGCACGCGTCCCTGGCTCACCGGGCTACCTTCCCCGGTTGGCCGCACGCATGACAGTCGAGAGTGGGGACCCAACAGCGGCGCTCGAATTTCTGGACCGGTTCTCTCGTAACGTCACCGACGAACGGGTCCGCGAGGCCCTTCTGCAGCGTATGAAAGAAATCGTCCAGGAAAAAGACCTGCGGTTTCTGGAGGAGAGCATTCGCCGGTATCAGGCTAAGTATGGGCGATCTCCGTCGAAGCTTGAAGATCTGATGCTGCATGGGATCATTCAGCAACTGCCTGCGGATCCCTTGGGGGGTGAGTATGAGGTCGATGCCTTCAACGGAGTTGTTCGTGCGACCTCAAAGCTTGACCGGCTTCGAATTCATGAAAAGGTGGCCTGTCAGGCAAAGGCAGGCGACGTGAGGCCCCGGGCATGGGCGGAACCACTACCGGCGCTGGATTGAAGATGGAGGAGTTTCGTGGACGATATTGTCACCGAAGGTCTTACTAAATCGTACTCGTCCGGTTGGCCTGGCCGGCCGCCTTTTGTTGCCTTGGATGGACTGTCACTGACGGTCCGACGGGGAGAAATTTTCGGCTTTCTCGGTCCGAACGGTGCCGGAAAGACCACGACCTTGAAAATCCTTCTGGGACTGGTTCGCGCGACCAGCGGACGCGCTCTGTTGTTGGGCGAACCTGCGGGTGAGGTGGCGACTCGTCGCCGGATCGGTTTTTTGCCGGAGTCGCCCTATTTCTATGACTATTTGACCGCAGAAGAGTTCCTCGGTTTTTACGGGCAACTGGCCGGCCTAAGCCGCGCCGTCACCACTCAGCGGGTGGACGACCTGTTGCAACTCGTTGGGCTTGGGGAGGCGCGCACCAGGCAATTACGAAAATTCTCGAAAGGGATGCTGCAACGTATCGGACTTGCGCAGGCGCTCATTCACGATCCCGAACTGGTCATTCTCGATGAACCCATGACGGGGTTGGATCCAGTCGGCAGAAAGCAGGTGCGTGACCTGATTCTGAGTCTGCGCGAGCGGGGAAAGACGGTGTTTTTCAGCACGCACATTCTGCATGACGTCGAAATGATCTGTGATCGAGTCGGTATTGTCATGAAAGGTCGACTGGTTGCCAGCGGTCGGGTCGACGAACTGGTCCGACAAGACCATACCCAATCGGTCGAGATCGTGTGTCAGCATATTAAGACGGAGGGCAATACACTTATCCACACGCTCGCCACGCGTGTGCTGCAGCAGGGCCAGCAGTGCCTGATCGTGTTGCCCAGTCCTGATGCGGTGGATGCCATGGTGGGTGAGATCCGTCGTCAGAAGGGACGGCTGCTCTCGGTGACCCCGCATAAGGCATCGCTCGAAAATTTGTTTTTCCATGAGGCCTCGCAAGAAGTCTCACCTGTACCGGCGCACATGACCAGTGGGAGGGCGTCCTAATATGGGTGCGATCGGGGTCATCGCGTTGAACGCGTTTCGTGAAAGCCTGCGAGATAAGATTCTCTACAATCTGGTGTTCTTCGCAGGGTTGCTCATCGGATTTTCGGTACTGCTCGCGGACCTTTCCATTACCGAGCATCACAAGGTGATTGCGGATATGGGCCTGGCGGCGATCAATCTGATCGGCGTCATCATTGCCATTTTCGTCGGCATCAGTCTGGTCAATAAGGAAATCGAACGACGCACGATCTATACGATCATGGCGAGGCCGGTCAGCCGTACCTTTTTTATTATGGGCAAATACTTGGGCCTGGCGTTGACGCTATTGGTGAATATGGCCGTCATGTTAGCCGTCTTCCTGCTCACACTGTGGCTGTATCATGTCCCGATAGAGCGTTCCCTCTTCCAGGCCGTGCAATTGATGTTCGTCGAAATTCTGGTGGTGACCGCTATCGCGCTCTTTTTTTCGACGTTTACGTCCTCGACGCTCAGCGCTATTTTTACCTTGGGCCTGTACGTTATCGGGCATCTCACTGCGGATCTGAGAGTGATGGTGGCGAACAATGAGGGCGGGATCGGGAAAACAGTTGTAGACCTGTTGTACTACCTCTGCCCGAATCTCGAAATGCTCAATATCAAGGGACAGGCGGCGGTAGGCGTGCTGGCGGCACCGGAGTACATGATGCTCGCGTCGCTGTACGGATTGCTGTATGCGGGGGTGCTGGTGACGGGCGCATGTCTGGTGTTTCAGCGGCGAGATTTCTGATCCGCGGTCGTGCTGTATCGGTGCGCTGAAGGGGCGCACGAGTCTCATCATCGATCAGGCGTCCCCCACTCATATCCGCGCCGGCCTGTTGGTCGGACAATGGGGCTCTCAGGCAAAGGCTACGAAATAATGTCGCGGCAATACGGCCTCTCTCCTCTCATGGTGTTCACCAGTATGTCCTCGCACTGGAACCTGGTCTGTCAATTAACCAAGCGAGAGATCGCGAGTCGCTATCGAGGGTCGCTCCTGGGCGTGCTGTGGGCGTTACTGCATCCGATGGTCATGCTGGCCGTGTATACGATCGTGTTCAGGGACGCATTTGGCATGCGATGGGGTCGGGAAGGCGAGAGTGCACTGGATTTCGGTCTGCTGCTGTTCTCGGGGCTGATCATCCATGCCTTGTTTGCTGAAAGTATTCATCGCGCGCCCTACCTGATCGTGAATCATAGCAACTACGTAAAAAAAATTGTCTTCCCGCTTGAGATCCTGGCCTGGAGCTCACTTGGGGCGGCACTCTTTCACGCGACGATCAGTGCGTTCGTGCTGATTATCTTTTACGGCTTCCTCCATCAATCGCTGCATTGGACCATGTTGCTGATCCCTGTTCTGCTTCTGCCGCTGGCCCTGGTGACGATTGGAATCTCCTGGTTTCTCGCGTCCGCCGGCGTATTTCTGCGGGATCTCGGCCACGCGAGTGGACCGATCACCACCATGATGTTGTTTCTCTCACCGGTATTCTATCCGGCCTCGGCATTTCCTGATTCCTATCGGGTCTTGCTGTATGCGAATCCGCTCACCTTTCTCATCACCCAAGCTCAGGACGTGCTCATTTGGGGCAAGGCTCCGTCCTGGGTCGGCATCGGCCTCTATTGTGTGTGCAGTTACCTGATCGCGTGGGCCGGACTCCTGTGGTTTCAGAAGACAAGGAAGGCATTCGCTGATGTCCTCTGAGTGGGCCATCCGAGTTCACAATCTGTCCAAAATCTACCGGCTGTACGATCGTCCAAGCGACCGGGGGAAGCAGTGGATCCTGCCTGTGGTGCAGAAGTGTCTCGGACGCCAACCTGCGCAGTATTACCGGGAAGTGCATGCCATCGAGAATGTGTCCTTCGAGGTGAAGAAGGGGGAGACGCTTGGCATCATCGGTCGGAACGGGTCTGGTAAGTCCACACTCTTGCAGTTGATCGTGGGAACCTTGAGTCCGACAGGTGGAACCATTGATATCGACGGTCGCGTGGCGGCGTTGCTGGAGCTTGGATCTGGCTTTCATCCTGAATTTACGGGCCGGGAGAATGTGTTCTTGAACGCGTCCTTGCTCGGTCTGTCGCAAGCGGACATCGACGCGCAGTTGGACGACATGCTGGCGTTCGCCGATATCGGGGCCTCGATCGATCAGCCGGTGAAAACCTATTCGACCGGCATGGTGGTTCGCCTGGCCTTTGCCGTGATGGCACATGTGAAGGCCGACATCCTTGTCATCGATGAGGCATTGGCGGTGGGGGATGCGTTTTTTGTTCAGAAATGCATCCGGTTTCTCAAAGCGTTCATGGAGCGGGGAACTGTCTTATTCGTGAGTCACGATTCCGCGGCGGTGCTGAGCCTCTGCCGAAAGGCACTCTGGCTGGAGCATGGGCGGATCGCCGGTATCGGTGAGGCGAAAACGGTGTGTGATGGGTACTTGCACGATTCCTATGCCGTGACCCTGGACGAGGCCGGTGTAGGGGCCTTCGAGGTGTCGTCCGCATCCAACAGTATTCAGTTAAGGCCCTCTGCTCCTCATGCATCGACGGGAGAGAACGACTGGCAGCGTGCAGAGAAAGCCTCACATCCGGGTGATCGCCAAGCGCGGATCGAGAAGATTCTGTTCACCGATGCTATCGGCCGAACGATCCATACGGTGAGCAAGCGGGAACGTGTGTCTCTACGAATTTGGTGCCGGACGTCCATATGGATGGGAAGTCCGATCGTCGGGTTTCTCATACGGGATCGATTCGGCCAATCGCTGTTCGGCGCCAATACCTGTCTGGTCGGACAGGGGATATCGGATGCTGTGGCGCCGGGAACCAGCTTCGTCGCGGTGTTAGAATTTGTGATGCCGGTGCTCCATCCGGGCGACTACGCGATGAGTGTTGCGCTCGCCGACGGAACGCAGCAGCAACATGTGCAACATCATTGGATTCATGATGCGCTGGCATTCACCTCTGCGCCGGCTGAAACATGTTTTGGCCTTTTTGCCGTTGAATTGCTGCATGCTGATTTGTGCCGGACCTCCACGCAGGATACTCGAGATGAAAGAGCCAATGACTCCGTCACCCTGTAGGGTGTGCGGTGGCGATGCCTTTGTGCACCACGATGTGTTGTGGGGCGACCTGATCGCTCAATGGGGCTTATCCACCTCTGAGGCGGACTATATCAACATCCAGCAGGGAACCTCCTGTGCCGCATGTGGCTCAAATGTCCGATCGATTGCGTTGGCGGATGCCCTGATGCGATTCACCCACGCGACATCGACATTGAAAGCATGGGTCGGAACTGATGCCGCCCGCGCCTATGCCGTGCTGGAGATCAATGAAGCCGGCAACCTGAGCAGCGTCCTCACAACGATGCCGGGCCACAGGCTCGTGCGTTATCCGGACTACGACATGATGGCGTTGCCGTTTGAAAGTGGTTCATTCGATCTCGTAGTTCATTCCGACACCTTGGAGCATGTGCCGGATCCGGTCGGTGGATTGCGGGAGTGCCGGCGGGTCCTTCGACGTGGAGGCGCCTGCATTTTTACTGTGCCTGTGATCGTGGGACGGCTGACGAGGAACAGAACAGGATTGCCGCTCAGTGTCCATGGCAGCGAAGGTTGTCAGGAATCCTCACTGACGGTACACACTGAATTTGGCGCGGATGTCTGGAGTCAGGTCTTGGAGAGCGGGTTCGACGAGTGCCGGGTGGTGCCGTATCGGTATCCTGCAGGCATCGCGTTGATTGCGGGGGTGTCTGAGTCGGTGGCGACGAGAGGGGGCCAGCGGTGAACAAGACAGGCAACGTGCTGCCGGAGCTTGAGGCAACCGGTGAGCGGTTCCTGCCGGAGATGCAGGGAACCATTGCGCTGGAGCATTTGCACCGGTACGCCATGGCCAAGGATTTTTCGGCCGGGAAGATCGTCCTGGATATCGCCTGCGGTGAAGGCTACGGATCGGCCGTTCTTGCCGGGGTGGCTGCGCGCGTGTACGGCGTGGACATTGCTCCCGATGCCATCGCCCATGCGAAGGCCAAATATCAGCGGCCCAATGTGGAGTTTCTGACCGGCCATTGCGCAGACATTCCGCTCGCCGCCGGCACTGTTGATCTGGTGGTCAGCTTCGAGACCATCGAGCACCATACCGACCATGAAGAAATGTTTGCCGAAATCAAACGCGTCCTGCGACCGGGCGGCCTGATGATCATGTCCAGTCCTGACAAGCTGGAGTACACGGAACGTGCCAATCATGCCAATGCCTATCATGTGAAGGAGCTTTACGCGGAGGAATTCCAGCAGTTGGTGGAGCGGTACTTCACGCATGTCGCGATACTGGGGCAGCGTGTTTTGTATGCGTCGGCGATCCTGCCGTCAGACCGCCCCGGGGAATCGATTCACTATCACCGCGAGCATGGTGCGGGGATCCAGTCGGCTAACGGTTTGGTGCGGCCTTGCTACCAGGTTGCAGTCGCATCGGACACCGCCCTGCCGTCGCTGGCCGGCAGTCTCTTCGAGGAGATCGGTGAGTCGGACCCGGAAATCGGGCTGCTCCGGCATCAGTTGGACCATGCCCGGCAGCGGATTGTCGGCCTGGAGGCAGAGGTCTCGGGGCTCAAGCGGGCGATCAACTCCATCTTGCATTCACACTCCTGGCGTGCGACTCGCCCCCTCCGTGCGGCAGCCAATCTGTTGTGGGCGATCACCGGCAAACCGGCTGAAACTGAGCCGTAGGCACTGTGTCCGGATGACTGTATGAGTCTTGTGACCCAACGATTGGTGAAGTCCGTCCGGTTCGCGAGGTTTTCCCTCGTAGCAGGCCTTTCCTGGTACAGACGGCATGGCCGCCTGCCGAGAGGCTCGGAGTTTGCCGACCTGTTTCGAAAAGCGTTCTTCCGGTTCAAGATCCTCGCACATCGAACCGTTCCCGCTCCCAAGATGATTGAAAAAGTCCTGTCCCCCTATGATGCCTGGCTGCGGGTGAATGCCTGGAATAAGCGGATGCGCGATGACCTGCTCGATCGCCTGAGCCGGCAGGTCGGTCATCTGCCCACGATATCGATTGTCATGCCGGTGCACGATCCCCCCGTTGAATTTCTCGAGCGAGCGATCGAGTCGGTGCGCGCGCAAGTCTGCGAGGGGTGGGAACTTTGCATCGTGGACGACGGCAGCACGAATCAGAATGTGCGCGC
The DNA here is from genome assembly GCA_040006855.1 of Nitrospira sp. Lineage (GTDB taxonomy): Bacteria > Nitrospirota > Nitrospiria > Nitrospirales > Nitrospiraceae > Nitrospira_A. The sequence goes on along the minus strand of JBDTWG010000068.1, from coordinate 2,808 downwards.
TGTGCTGGAAGGGTGGAGCGCGGCGGATCCTCGAATTCGAGTGGCCTATCCGGAGCAGAACGTCAATATCAGCGCGGCCACGAATAAGGCCACCGCGCTCGCTGGCGGCGAGTTTCTTCTCTTCTTCGATCACGACGATGAATTGACGCCGGATGCCGTTGGAGAGGTTGCACTCTTCCTGGCTGCCCAGCCGGACGTGGATGCATTGTATTCAGACGACGACAAGATCGACGTGTCCGGCAGGCGGTATGCGCCTCAATTTAAGCCCGACTGGTCCCCGGAGTTGCTCCTAGCCTACATGTATCTGAGTCATGTATTCGTTGTGCGACGCGCCCTATTTGAGTCGGTAGGCGGTATGCGGGTTGGTTTTGAAGGCGCTCAAGATTACGACCTGGCCCTGCGGGTAGCGGAGCGGACATCCGCATTCGGACACATTCCGAGAGTGCTCTATCATTGGCGCGCCTTGCCGGGGTCGACGGCCTCCAGTGGTGCGGCGAAGCCGGCCAGTCTCGAAGCGGGCCGAAGGGCGGTGGCCGAGGCCTTCGAGCGCCGGGGAATCGCAGCCCGTGTGACTCAGCCTGAGTTTGCCGCCAAGGGCAATCTGGGTATCTATAGTCATGAATTTCCGGACGAAGGCCCCATGGTTACCATTATCATTCCGACGAAGAATCAGACGGCCGTTGTTCATCAATGTATCGAGTCCCTTCGCCGGACCACGTATCGAAATTACGAGGTCGTCATCATCGACAATGAGAGTGACGATCCTGAAACTCTGGCCTATCTGCAGTCCCTAACGCATCGCGTCATTCGTATTCCCAATCCGTCCGGGCGATTCAATTACGCGGCTATCAACAACCGCGCAGTGGAAGCCGTGACCGGTGAGTTCGTGTTGTTTCTGAACAATGATACCGAGGTGAAGGCTCCGCGCTGGTTGAGTCAGATGGTGGGATACGCTCAGCTACCCGGTGTCGGCGCGGTCGGGGCGAAGCTGATTTTTGCCGACGGCCGCATTCAGCATGCCGGTGTGATTCATGGCTTGTACCATGGGCTCGCCGGGCCGGCGTTCAAGCTGACGCCTGCGTGGGAGTACGGCTATCTGGCCTATGCATCCGTCGTCCGCAACTATTCGGCCGTGACCGCTGCCTGCTTGCTGACCCCGCGGAAACGTTTCCTGGAGCTCGGCGGGTTCAACGAAACGGAGTTCGGCGTCGCCTATAACGACGTCGACTACTGTTATCGCCTGGTTGATCAGGGGGATCGCTGCGTCTATTGTCCCGATGCGCAGCTCACGCACTATGAGGGTTTTTCGCGCGGGTTCCGCGACGATCCGGCCGAAGTCGCCGCGTTTAAGCAGAAGTACAAAGGCCGGAGAGATCCCTGGTATAGCCCCTCGCTGTCGCTCGTCAATGAGCATTTCGAGGTGATTCCGCGAAAACTTGCTTCCCGCCGACAGAAGCCGATCCCGATCGTCATGACCGCGCTGAGTCTCAATTGCGAGGGAGCCCCCTGGAGCCAGTACGAACTGACCAAGGAGCTCGTGAAGCGGAAGATGATTCAGCCTATCGTGTTTTCTCCGGTGGATGGTCCGCTGCGTGCGCTCTATGAAGAGCAGGGAATCTCTGTGATGGTCGATCGGCATCCGCTCTGGGGCGTGACGAATTTCAAGGAGTACGAAGCCGCCATCGCGGCCTTCTCCTCCAAGTGTCTCTCGTGGGGGGCGGAACTGGTCTATGCCAATACGCTACAGAGTTTCTATGCCGTGGCAGCAGCGCACGAGGCGAGATTGCCCTCGGTGTGGAATCCACGCGAGAGCGAGCCTTGGCAGACGTATTTTGATTATTTGCCTGACGGCGTCATTCAAAAGGCCTACGATTGCTTTGCCTGGCCTTATCGAGTGGTGTTTGTGGCCGACGCGACTCGCGACGCCTATGCAGCGCTCAACACACGGCATAATTTTACGGTGATTCGGAACGGCTTGGACCGGACTCGTATGGAGCAGGCTCGTGTGGAGTGGACGAAGGCAGAGGCTCGTGCATTCATCGGGGCCGGTGACGGCGAGATCCTTCTCCTCCTGCTTGGAACCGTCTGTTCACGAAAGGGACAGCAGGACCTGGTCAACGCCTTAGCAACAATGTCCCCAGAGCTGCAAGACAAGACTCGCTGCTATATCGTTGGAGATCGGCCAAGCGACTACAGTGTGGAATTGCACTGCCTGGTTAAGCAATTGCCCTCTTCATTGCGCAATAGGATCCATATCGTGCCGGAGACCCGTCAGACGACGCCGTATTATCGCGCAGCCGACCTGTTCGTCTGCACCTCCAAGCTGGAGAGTTATCCCCGCGTGGTTCTTGAGGCAATGGCGTACGGTCTTCCCATCGTCACCACCCCCGTCTTCGGCATTCGCGAGCAGGTTCGGGAGGGTGTCAATGCATTGTTTTACGAGCCCGGAGATTGCCGTGCGCTGGCCGCGCGATTGCAGGGCTTGATTCAAAATGAGCCGCTCCGCTCCTGCATGGCTGCGAAGAGCCTCAGTGTGCTCGCTCTCGGGACGGATTTCGAAGAAATGGTCGAAACTTATGGCGAGATTTTTGCCGAAGCCTGGTTGACCGGCGGAGAGTCTGTGTCATGAGCGTGAAGTTCAATCTTGAAACGCCCGTGGGCAATAGTCTTGAGAGAATCAACCGTTTGTCAGGTTGGTATATTCCCGATCACGGCCTCCGTCCTCAACTCTATGTCGCCTGTAACGGGAAGCGGGAGGCCGCGCTGGAATGGGGTAGTATCCGACCGGACGTTTCCTCGGTCTATCCG
>JBDTWG010000067.1:0-13170 GCA_040006855.1 Nitrospira sp. | reverse complement strand
GACGGCCGGCCGGACTTCACTCTCCTGCTGACTCCACCTGAGCCGCCGGAAGAGAAGGCCGACGGCGAGGCTTTCTGCAAACAGGTCGAACGCTTCCTGATTCACGAGGTGGACCCGGAAGAAATCGAACGCCAGGCAAAAATTCCTGAGCGCGTCATCCAGGGGCTCTTCAAGCTCGGGGCCTTCGGAATGAAGATCCCAAAAGAATACGGCGGTCTCGGCTTTTCCTATACGAACTATGGTCGCGTCCTGACCGTGATTGCGAGCTGGAGCAACATCCTCGCCTTGACGGTAGCGGTGCCGCAGTCCATCGGTATCGCCATGCCGATCCTCCTCTTTGGGACCGCAGACCAAAAGAAGAAGTATCTCCCTCTCGTCGCGAAGGAAGCCATTTCAGCCTTTGCCCTCACGGAACCGATGACCGGCTCGGATGCGGCGAATGTTCGAACCGAAGCGGTCCTGGATTCCACCGGCAGCCATTTCCTGGTGAACGGCGAAAAGCTCTGGTGCACGAATGGACCGATCGCCCGGTATGCCACGCTTGTCGCGCGCGTTCCGGCTTTGCGCGTGGAGGGCGAGGGAACGATCGAATGGATTCCGGTGCCGACCGAGCAACGCGCGGACGATCGCGTTCACACGGCATTTATTTTGGACATGGCTGCGCCGGGTGTGCTGGTCCGCCAGCGCTGCCAGTTCGAAGGCTGTCGCGGGATCGAAAACGCCCATATTACGTTGAAGAACGTGCAGGTTCCGGTCGAGCATGTGATCGGCGACATTGGGAAGGGACTGAAATATGCCTTGACGATTCTGAACGTGGGTCGAGGCATCAGCATTCCCGCCATCTGCCTTGGGATGGCGAAACAGGCCTGGCAGCCGACCTTGGATCGGGCCAACACCAGAATCACCTTTCAGAAGCCGCTGGCGGAGCGGCAGACGCAGCAGATCCGGATCGGGGACATGGCGAGCCATCTCTTCGCGATGGAGGCGCTGTCTCTGCTGGTCTGGCGTCTGGCCGATCAACACCGTTACGACATTCGCATCGAAGCCGCCGTCGCCAAGATCTTCTGTTCCGAACACACGATCCGATTTCTCCGCGACGCGCAGACGATCTTCGGAGGTATGGGGTACGAAACCGCCGAGTCCAAGCAGGCGCGCGGCGAAGCGGCATTCGGCATCGAACAACTTGTTCGCGATGCCGAGATGTATCGGATCGGAGAAGGCGCAACCGATATTTTACGGCCCTTCGTCGTCCGCGAAGGTTTGAGTCCTCATCTGGATCGCGCCAAAGGATTCTATGCCGATGATCTCTCGATACTCGATCACAGCCGGCAGGCGTTGAAATTGGCGCGCTTCTATCTGCCCTGGTACCTGCGGCAATGGCGAGGACAGCCGTTGCCTGATCGTCGGGAGCTCGCGCACCTTCAAGTCCGGCCGTGGGCCCGTTATGTCGAACGAACCAGCCGACGGCTGGCGCGAGAAATTCTGTACGCCCTGCTCCGCTTCCAAGCCTCGTTTCGAGACGAACAGCGCCTGCAGAACAAGATCGAAGCCGTCGGTGAAGACTTATTCGCCATGCTGGCCACGGTGCTCTATGCCGAGCGCCAGACCAGGATCGATGGACATACGGCGGTGTGGGAATTGGCAGATGCATTCTGCGCTGCTGCGAGACAACGCGTGGAGCAACGGCTCAGAGAATTCCGGCATCACCAGGACTCTCTCGCCGCGACCACGGGGACGCAAGCCCTCAAGGGCTATTACCCCGCCCTGTCGGAGGGAATCATTCAGCGACGGCTGGATGAATACATCCGCAAAAAAGAGCTACGTTAATCAAAGTAAACGGTCCGCGTTAAGCCTGCACTCCACTTGATCGGGGAACCAGCTCAACCTTGAACGGACCGGTGGCTTTTCCCATATGGAAAGTCTGATGCGGGAATGGGATGTCAATTCCTTGCGCGTCGAAGGCCTTCTTGAGACGGCGCCGGTATTCACGCCCGATGTTCCATTGTTCCAGCGGTTTCGTCTTGATGCGCGCGCGAAGCACCACGGCGGAATCGGCAAAGTTCTCCACTCCCACCACTTCGATCGGCTCGATCATCGTCGGACCGAATAGCCGATCCTGGCGGAGTTCCTCACCGACCGCCTTCATCACCTCCACCACTCGGTCTGTATCCTCGTTGTAGCCGACGCCCATATCCAACACGAATGCCGACCACTCCTTTGTCATGTTGGAAAGGCTAGTGATGCCGCCGTTGGGAAAGATATGCACGACCCCGGAAAAATCACGCAACGAGATGGTTCTGAACGTGATGGTTTCGACGAGTCCGCCGGTCCCGTTGATTACCGCAACATCTCCCAGCCTGATCTGATCTTCGAGAATGATGAAGAACCCGCTGATGAGGTCACGGACCAGATTCTGCGCTCCGAAGCCGACCGCCAAACCGAGAATGCCTGCGCCGGCCAGGATCGGCGCAATGTTCAATCCGACCAGCTGCAGCGATTCGATCACGACGATCGCCCAGATTGCCGCCAGCGCAATCGTTCTGAGAATTCCCGTCAACGTCGCCGCCCGTTTGAGGGCGTTTCCGGATTGCTGGTCCTTGGCATCACTCGCCAAGATGATCACGCGTTCCAGTTGTTGCACTCCAAGACGGACAAACCTGATGCCCATATAGCCAAGCAACAACACCAGGCCTACACGCAGACTGGCTATCCCTATCGTCGTCGACATGGTCAGCAGCCAGGCACCGACAGTCTCCAAGGACAGTCCGCTCATATCCAAGCCTCCTTGCATTAATAGATCCTCGATCCGATCGCGTTCCAACAGTCGCATGGTTCGAACGACGAGGCGCGAGCCGGACGAAGCGGCAGCGGCGCGGTGAGTGTAAGTAAAGGCGATCGGCGTGCCAACCCACCGTGGATTCTTTCGCTCACTGTTAGGCTTCGCAGCCGGTTGTCTCCGGTTGGACTCGGCGTGTGACGACAAGTCCATCATCCGGATGCCTCAGGGCCTCTATCGAAGTCCAGCACTGAGATGCATGCCGCCGATGCTCCGATTCGGAACTATTCGTTCACCGCCTGATGGCACGAATCTAAAGAGGGTTCGCGGAAGAGTCATGAACCTCGGCACCGTAGACCCGGCATCTGTGCATCGTAGAGGCAGGATCTCGGGTATGCAAGGCGCCGATTCCGTGAGGTGTGAAGTGTTGGCGTCACAGATGCGATGCTTAAGACGCGTCGCTGTGAATTCGAGGGGAAGCTGAAAAGAAGCCTTCTTTTCCGAAGTCGCCACCGCAAGACCGGCGAGAAGGCAAACTTGTTCCCGGAGAAACGGGGTGTTACTGTCGTTTATGACCGGTGGTTCTCCACCGGGTATTTACGGGCTCGAGGAGGGTTCTATGAGTGCGTCGGGGAATCAAGCGAAACGCAGCAATGACTCTGCGCCGGACCGGCGCCCCCAGGCGAACAGCAGCGGGTCCGGGTTACGGAAGCAAATCGAGCAGGTGAAGATGCCGCCCCGCAAGACTTGGCTCTGGTTTATGTTTATTCTCCTCACGAACTTCTTCCTGGTGAGGATGCTCATGCCGGGTGCGGAAGCCCCGGTGACGGTGCCCTATACCGTGTTCAAGGAAGAAGTTCGAAAAGGCAACGTCGAGGCGATCTACGGCCGGGCGGACACGATCACGGGCCGGTTCGCTTCACCAGTCACTTACCCGCCAGCGGGCGATCAGCATGCGACCTCCAATCGCGATGGCCAGGCGACCAGTAAGCGCGGCGTGACATCTCGGGGTATTGCGCCGAAGACGGCCATGACCTTTGAAACGACCTTGCCGTCCTTCGCGGACCAAGGCCTTGAAAAATTTCTGATCGATAATCACGTCGAAATTAGCGCCGAACCCATCCAAGATGGCGGCAATACCTGGGCCACGCTCTTCTTCAGCTTCGGCCCGGCGCTGTTCTTCATCGCGTTTTATATCTGGCTCTTTCGGCGAGCCGCGCAGCAGGGCGGCGGTCTTGGGGGCGGGCTAATGGGCATCGGGAAAAGCACGGCCCGACGCTATGACCAGGAGAAGGATTCCAAGATCACGTTCGACGACGTCGCCGGTATCGATGAAGCCGAGAACGAGCTGGTTGAGATCGTGGATTTTCTCAGGGACACCAAGAAGTACACCCGCCTGGGCGGAACCGCCCCGAAAGGGGTCCTGCTCGTAGGGGCCCCCGGCACCGGAAAAACCCTGCTGGCGAAAGCGGTGGCGGGAGAGGCCGGGGTCCCCTTCTTCTCGATGAGCGCCGCGGAATTCGTCGAAATGATCGTCGGCGTGGGCGCGGCCAGGGTGCGCGATCTGTTCAAGGAAGCGCGGGAGCATGCGCCTGCCATCGTGTTCATCGACGAGCTCGACGCCATCGGCCGCGCGCGCGGCCAGATGTCGATCGGTGGGTCAAGCGAGCAGGAGCAGACCTTGAACCAGATCCTGACCGAAATGGATGGTTTCTCAAGCCGGGAAGGCATCATCGTCCTGGCGGCGACGAACCAGCCGGAGGTGCTCGACAAGGCGCTCCTGCGGCCCGGCCGGTTCGACCGGCGGGTCATCGTCAATCTCCCTGATAGGACCGGACGGGAGGCGATTCTCAAAGTTCACACTCGCAAGGTTCCGCTGGCCAACGACGCCATCCTGGGAGATCTCGCTGCCGTCACACCCGGACTCTCCGGAGCCGACCTCAAAAACCTGGTCAATGAAGCAGCCCTGCTGGGAGCGCGCCGCGAGCAGGATGAAGTCCGGCATAAAGACTTCCTGGACGCCTTGGAAAAGATCGTACTCGGTCCTGAACGCCCGATCCTTATGAGCCGCTCCGACCGGGAGCGCATCGCCTATCACGAAGGGGGACACGCGATCCTGGGTCTTGTGGTGCCCGGCGCCGACCCGGTGAACCGGGTCACGATCGTGCCGCGCGGACAGGCGCTCGGCGTGACCTATCAACGTCCGGACAGTGACCGGTACAACTACCCGGAAGCCTATCTCCGCGCGAGAATCATCGGCATGCTGGGAGGCCGTGCAGCCGAGGAAATCGTGTACGGCACGCGGACTACCGGGGCTGAAAACGACATTGAGCAGGCCACCGGCATCGCTCGCGGTATGGTCACGCGCTGGGGAATGAGCGAGCGGCTGGGACTGGTGCAACTCGCGCCACGGGAAAACCCCTACCTGAACAGCGCGGGTGGTTTCGCCGGACCGAGGCCATTCAGCGAGCAGACCGCTGAAGCCATAGACGCCGAGGTGCTCAGGATCATCGGCGAGTGCCACGACGAAGCCAAACGTCTTTTGGGCGCCCACCGCAAGCAACTCGACGCACTGGCCGAAGCGTTGCTGGCGCGGGAAACGCTCAATGAACAGGAGATCCTGGACGTGACCGGCCTGCCCCCTGCCCCCGCTCTGAAAACCGGGATGTTGCCCGTTAGCGGAGTGGGCAGGGGTGGAATGGACCTCTCGTAGGAGCCCGACTCTGCTTGCCCGTCATTCTCTCCTTCTCATTACTTGGAATTACGTTTGCCTTGACGACGGGCTCCACCAGCGATGAATCTTGGCCTACAATTGAGCACGGGTGAAGAGCTTGAGCTGCGCGGGGCTGCTCGACTCAATCGGCGCGAGCTCCATGACGGTCAACAACTCACGATCTTGCAGACAAGAGCCAGCCATAAGGTCTCCTTTTGTTGGTAGGCACGAGAACCGAGTACGGGCCGTCGCCCATGTTTGTGGTGACCGCTCTCCGCTCCCTTCCTATGGCATCACGGCTCGATGTGATCTCCAGCGATCCCTCAGCCACTAAAGAATGCACCCTGATCGCGCCGTTCGAACGTTCGAAGCGCAGGTCGACCTTCGCGGAACCCATCAGGGCCCCGCTCAATTCAATGAAGGAAAGGAATTCGGGCAGCGCGGGGCGACAGACGATGCGATGATTCGGCGACGACCAGCGAAAGAAGGATTTTCCGGCATTCCTGCGGGCCAACGTGAGATGAAACCGGGCCGTGTTTCCATCCTGCCTGGCCGGCACAGGTTGCCAGTGGATCGAGAGGCTGCGGTGGATCTGATCTTTGCTCAAAATTCTGGAACAGCAGCCGGTCCTGGAGCGAGGGGTCTTGCCGTTGAGGAGGCGTTCCCACTTAATCCCGATGGTGTCCCGATCCAGGCACGTTTCCTCGTTCCTTATTTCCGGATTCGTAAGCTGCAGCATCGCCAGATATCCCAGCTCGGCGTTGGCCACAAGTCGTACAGGCCTTCTGCCCGACAGCGTGATGACATACCCGTTCAGATACCGGTAGTCGTGATAATATGCGCACCCTCCCACGGAAGGATCCCGTCGGAGTCCGTTAAAAAACAAAGATCGCCGTCCGTGATGACGACTGAGTCGGCGATGTCCCCTACCAGCGAGGAGGCGCCGTCTGGGAGCACATGCCTGGTTCGCCTCCTTTTCGATATTCGGCGAAGAAGCGCGGGAAGGATTCTTTGGCCGGTCCGATCCGTCATGAATCGTGGATCTCCCCTGTCTCCTCAAAAGCTGCCAATTCGTCGCCCCCGTTGGAGTCTGCATCTGGTTCGCCGCGCGGACGCAACAGGGCGCGCGCAGGTGCCCCGTCACCCTGCAGGATGTTGAGCGGAAGGCAGATAAGATCGTAGCAACCGGCGTCCGCGCCGGAAAGATCGAGCCCCTCGATGATCCAGACATCGCCTCTCAGCAGCACTTCGTGAACTTCAGGCCCATTTTTCTCGTAGCCGCCCACCGACAGGTAATCGATCCCCACAGTCCGCACATGCTGCTGAACGAGCCAGCGAGCAGCCTCTGTAGTCAGGTACACAAAGTCCCGCATGAAATCCCGCTCCCCCCATCGGCGCGATGAATTTTTCGTCTTGAACAACAACCGTGCGCCAGGCCGGATCGCATGCCGGCGTAGCTCCTCCAGCGTGATGGCTTCCGGATGATGAATCTCGATGACCTGAGCAAGGCCGATCGTGGCGGTCAACGGCATCTCATGGATCGCTCGTCCGTCCTTGATGAAATGCAGGGGCGCATCCATGTGGGTGCCAGTGTGAGATCCGATGAAAATGGTCGAGACCGTGGCCTCATCCCCACAGTCGAGGTCCATAGTGCGATTGATCTGCAGCGGAGGATTGTCCGGCCAATGCGGCATCCCGTTGCGTATGGGGATGGAAATATCGATCCACTCGGTCATGGCATCAACCTCCTTGTCTTTGCCGACGGCATTCGGTCGCATAGACGGCTCTCACGGGGAGGGTCGTTGGGACCTCATGGCTCGTGATTGATTTCCTCATGGTCAGATCCCGCGCCCCCGCCCAGTATGTTCTACCGCTCGTCATTCGGCGCGATGCGCCTCAACAGCAGCCACCCCATCACACCCGCCAGGGTCGATGCGATCAAAATGCCGGCCTTCGCCGACTGTAACGCCGGACTCTGGGCGAAGGCCAAGCCGGTGATGAACAGCGACATCGTGAACCCAATCCCTGCCAGACATCCGACAGACCAGAGGTGAGACCAGGACACGCCCGAGGGCAATGAGGCCAGCCCTCCTCGTATGGCGAGCCAGGATGAGAGCACGATGCCCAGGGGTTTTCCCACGAGCAAACCGACGATGACCCCCAGCGCCACCGGATTGATCAGCGTCGCCCCTATGTCCGCGTCAATCGTGATCCCGGCATTGGCCAGCGCAAAGACCGGCATCACCACCACCGTTACCCAGGGGTGCAGCGCTGCCTCCAACTGCTGGAGGGGGGTTTCCACATGTTGCACCGCGGTTTTCATATGATCGACGACGCGATGCCGCTCCCGGTTCGCCAATGGGGGTTTGTCAGGAGACAACGCCTTCTCGAATCGACCAAGAAGCATCTGACCTTTGGCCAGGAATTCAGGCCCGCTCAGACGTGTCCTGGCGGGAATCGTCATCGCGGCGATGACGCCGGCGATCGTGGCATGCACGCCGGACAAGAGGAACGCCAGCCAGAGACCTCCGATGCCCAGAATCGAATAGACCAGGAGATGCCGGACACCCGCGAGATTGGCAGCGATCAGCAGCACGAGAAATACGGCACCGATCCCCAGGTTCACCCAGGAAATCGTCGACGTGTAAAACAGTGCGATGACCAGCACCGCCATGAGATCGTCGGCAATGGCCAACGCGGTCAAGAAGACCTTCAAGCCTAACGGCACACGGCTCCCGACCAACGCAAGAATTCCGAGCGCGAAGGCAATGTCGGTCGCCATCGGAATGCCCCATCCCTGAGCGCCCGGCCCATTCCGGTTCACGATCAGATACAGCGCTGCCGGCAACAAGGCACCCCCGACGGCCGCCACCAACGGGAGCGCCGCTTGCCGCAAAGACGCCAGTTCGCCGACCAGGATTTCCCGCTTCAGTTCCAATCCGATGACGAAAAAAAACATCGCCATCAGGCCGTCGTTGATCCACTCCAACAACGTTTCCGTCAACGCATGAGGGCCCACGACCAAACTCACGCGCAGATTCCAGAATTCCCCATAGGAGTCGGCCCAGGGCGAGTTGGCCCAGGTCATCGCGACGACGGTGGCGGCCAATAGGAGCACGCCGCCGGTGGGTTGGGCGTGAATGAACTTTTGAAAGGGCTCCATGATCGGCGCGATGAGCGGCTGATTCCGAGTCGAAGGCTGTTCCATCATGAGAGGGCTCGTTGGCTACCGGTTACGGGGTTCGCCCCGCCTTTTTGAAGGTGCGCGCCAGATTCACTCCGCTCGAAATCACGCCGATATGGCTGAAGGCCTGGGGGTAATTTCCCAGAAAAGCTCCCGTAGAGGGATCGATTTCTTCCGGCAGCAGTCCGAGATGACCGGCTCTCGCGCAGAGGGAGTCGTACAACTCCATCGCCTCATCCAGCCGGCCCTGCTTGGCCAGGTTGTCCACGAGCCAAAAACTGCAGAGGAGAAACGCGCCCTCGTGTCCGGCGATTCCATCAGGCGATTCTTCGGGCAGGTAACGATACAACAGACCATGCCCCGCTCCCAGTCGCTCGACGATCGCCCGGCTCGTGGCCACCATCTTCGGATGATACGCCGGCACCACTCGACGCAGGGGCAACGTCAGAAGGCTCGCGTCCAATCCGCCGCCTCCCAGATGCTCGGTCAGCGACTGCATCTTCGAATCCCAGGCTTCCTCCAGAATCGCATCCTGGATCTTCCGTGCCGTGGTTTTCCAGGCGTCGACGGGACCGGATAACGCGAATCGCTCGGCCATCCGAGCGGCGCGGTCCAGCGCGACCTGGCACAGGGCGGCGGAATAGGTGAACGGGCGGCCACTGGTACGGACCTCCCAGATCCCATGATCCGATTTGTGCCATGCCCCTGCGGCACCATCGACCAGCGTCAGCAGCCGGGTCCATAATCGTTCTGATACCCTGCCGTGGTGCGCCGCCCATTGATAGGCGGAGTCCAGAATTTCTCCGTAGACATCGTGCTGGTGTTGCCGCGCCGCCGCATTGCCCCACCGGACCGGTTTGGACCGGCGGTAGCCTTCCAACGCGGCATCGAGTCGCTCCTCCGGAGGCATCCGTCCGTCGAGGTCGTACATGACGCTGGGTTTTCCATCACGCTCCACCGCATCTAGCACCCAGGCGAGAAAACCGGCGGCTTCGTGCGACAGACCGATGCGATGCAGCGCATAGACCGAAAACGCCGCGTCCCGCACCCACGCATAGCGATAATCCCAGTTGCGGCCTCCACCGATGAGCTCCGGCAGCGACGAGGTCGGCGCCGCGACGATCGCGCCGTTTTCAAAGTGATCCAGCAATTTGATGGTGATCGCGGAGCGTCGAACCAGCGCCTCCTGAGGGCCCTGGTACTCCAGACACTGGAGCCACCGCCGCCAGACGGCCACCGTCTCCTTGCGGGCCGCGTCCGCGTCAAAGCGCGGTGAATGCGCCGAACCATGCCTCCAACAGAGGAGCAGATAAAGCGATTGTCCGGCTTTGATCGTGACCGACGTGCGCAACCCCGTCAACGGGACCGTGGCGTACAGGTGAAGGTTCAGATCGGGCTGTGCCTGACAACGAATGCGAATCCCACCGTCACGCGGCTCCGCCTCAGCGCCGCCACGGGGGTCGAGATGAACCCTCAGGTCTATGCGTCCTTCTATGACCGTGGCAGTCCGCAGTAATTCTCGCCGCGTGGCCGACACGTCCTCCGAGAGGTCTGCTCCTGATACCAAGGGGCAGAAATCCGTGACCTGCAACAGCCCGGTGGGAGATCGCATCTCCGTCACCAACACAGCGGTATCGTGCTCATAGAATTGGCGGGACTCCAGCACCTGGTCGGGTGCGATCGTGAAATGGCCGCCACGCGCCATGTCGAGCAGATTACAGAATAAGGGGGGTGAATCAAAGCGGGGCACACACAGCCAAGCCAGGCTTCCGTCCCGTCCGATGAGCGCCGCGGTCGCGCCGTCTCCGACGAGGCCGTAATCTTCGATCGGCAAATATCCGTCGATCCGTCGAAGTTCCTTCAATACAGGTTGCGTCATGGCTTTCCTCTCGACGTCCGATGTGGAGATCTGTTCGCGCTGGTCGGCGGTGCGGACAACCAGCTGCCATGGGACGGTTGAGTTCACGTGCGGATGCGAGATCGGTTCCGAACGGTTTCCACCACCAGCTTACTACCCTTGGGGCAGCCTGAACGTCGCCAGTGTCCCAATGGTCGGCTTAAAAAGAGACGGAGGCAGCGCCAGGTACACCACGACAGGCTGCGTCTCCTTCCCCAACGCCTCGGCGAGTTGGTTGCGGTCTGTCACGTCGACAGGGTGATACTCCGTGCTGGCAAGAATCGCGTCTCGCGTGGACAGGGAGGGGCTGTGAGATTGCGCGGATGACGTAATCTTCCCTTCAAGATGGCGGCGAAACGCCGCGGTGTCCCAGTCATCCCGCGCGAGGCCGACGATCCGAAACCCGGCAGGCAGCTCTCCTGCCTCGTAGAGACGCATGATGGCCGGAATTAGGAAGCGCGAAGTCAGATCCCCGGAGGGACCAAGAATGACGATTGTTGCAATCACGCCACCAACTTTTTCTGATCATCTTGGTCGCTCACCGGATGACCCACATGAAATGCGCATCTCGATCCCTCTCCACACGAGGGTGAAGCGCCTTTGGTCATTCATTGTATGTTGTGCGACCGGCGCGGATAGCGCCGAACCGTGGTTCGGCAGCGCGAAGATGGGCGCGATCACTCATTCTTTCTCACCCATCTTACCGGACGATTCTTACGGGACGATGAACCCGACGCGGTCGAGTGAGTGACGCGCTTCTTCTGGCCTTGTAGCGTCAGTCGCAGCATTGGCACGCGTTGTATCGTCACCCTTGTGCGCAAAATCGTAGGCTAGCCAAGGTCAACCAACGCCCACAGTAGGCAAACCCCTAGTTGATCCGTGACGATTACGTAGCAAGGGGATCTGGGAGGCCGTTTCAGCGACGAGTCTCACTCATGCTGCGCTGTAGGTTCGGATGTGCTCGCGAGGAACGACATTCACTGAATGCGATGAGATTCGTCACTACGAAGAGAGACAGCTTTTCATCGGCCATCGGTAGACACTTTGGTTCCGCTTCGGCTATTATTGCGTTCCCTTGATCAAGTCCAACAGTCGCGTGGCGGTGTAGCTCAGTTGGCAGAGCAGCGGACTCATAAGCCGCGGGTCACCCGTTCAATCCGGGTCACCGCCACCAACTAAATCCCCGTCTCTCATGCGGTAAGGACCGCTTCAGAGGCGGGGATTCTTATTTTCAGCGCGCTCTCCCATCTCCTCCCCTAAACCGATTACTTCCGACCGAAACTGCCATCTCGCGGGGTGTCCGTGGGCAGTCCGTGGACACTCCCCCCACTACCGCTCCGCCTTTTTTCACTCCCCGCCAGCAACATCCAAACATATCCTGATTTTTCGATCATTACGCTCGATTTTGCGCCTCATACTCCCAATTAACAGCTGACACACGGGAGGGCGAGATGGGCCCAAAAAAGGACAGAGAAAAAAGAGCGGTCGGTGGAGATGGAGCGGGCACCGAGCCGGATCGCTCTCACGATCGAGCTCTGGAAGAGCATGCGGGATCGTGTACGCAGCCTATATCTCCACGGCCCGAAGGTGGTGTTTTGGCGCTCGGTGGCGATGGCACGGGCAAACGAGGTTGAAGCGCTGCGGGCCGAACTCGTGGAACGCAAAAGTTTGTGTATCTGTTCGCCGTGCTCGACTGGGCCAGTCGCCGGGTGTTGGCGTGGCGGTTGTCCAACACGCTGACGACCGACTTCTGTCTGGACGCGGTTCAAGAGGCCATCATCCAATATGGCACCCCGACCCTCTTCAATACTGACCAAGGGTGCCAATTTACGAGCCAGGAGTTCACGGGACTGCTGACCCAGCATGGCATCCAGATCAGTATGGACAGCAAAAGGTGCTGGCGAGACAACGTGCTCGTGGAACGGTTGTGGAAGAGCATCAAATACGAGGAGGTGTATCTGCACGCCTACGAGACCGTCGAGACCGCCCACCAGGGCTTGGAGCGCTATCTGATGTTCTACAACCAGGCGAGTCCGCACCGGGCGCTTGACGGCAAGACGCCAGACCAGGTGTGCTACGACAATCTGACGACACGGCGGACTGCCGCGTAATCAGCAATCCGCCAGGCCCCACTTAAGGAAGGGCCTACACTGTCCAACCAACCGGAGCCACCTCTATAAAAGAACCCTCCACTGAGTGACATGGATTTACAACGAGTTACAGAATCCTCGTCCGATATAGGACAAGCCTGTCAGGACCAGACTCCCCCGCTATCGCTATCGCACCCCCACCCTTCAACATTCTCAAAGCTATCCCCAAAGGAAGAAGCATTTTGCATCGCGATCGCGGATGGCTTCGGCAAGTCGGACGCGTACCGTAAAGCCTACAGGCCTCAGAGAGCCAAGGCGAAAACCATTCACGAGAAAGCCTCACGGATCGTGGCGAGGGGCAAGGTTCGGGCAAGGGTTGCCGAGTTGATGGCGCCGGTGATTGCCGCAGCGCGGATGAACCGCAAAGAATGGTTGGAATGGCTTACGAAGTGTTTCTATAGCTGTCGTAAATGTTACCCGACGTTGCGCATGAGCCCATGGCGATCACAT
>JBDTWG010000066.1:0-13174 GCA_040006855.1 Nitrospira sp. | reverse complement strand
GGCCTGCACTCAGAAGGCCGGTGGACCCATCCTCATCCTCTGCGTGAACGGCCTCTTCCTCCCGTCGCTTCCTGGTGGGGACGGTAACGGCCGGCCTCACCAGTGCTCCACTTTCCTGCAGCTATTGCAGATTGCTCATACGGGACGAGACGCGACGCCTTCATTTGAATCGCGACCCACGACGGGTTGATTCAGCGGGAGGCGCAACTTTTTCGATGCGGACGATTTGATCGTCGAGACCGACCTCGATGCTTACCACGTCCCCCTTGGCCAGCGATTCGCGCTTCATCGCCGCGGGGTCAGCCACCCGCATGAGCCACAGCCGTCCGTCGTTGCTTTTGAAGGTCAGCAGTTGGTTGCGGACGTCGACACTTTCCACCGAACTCATCGGAAAGACCGCAGCGGCCTCAGTCGCCCGAGCCGGTTCCACCGTCCCCATCACCCACATGAACATGAGAGCCAAAAAAATTGTCCTGTTCATCGCCGCCTCCTTTTCAGTCTCCTCCGTCGAGACGTAACAGGGTTACGAGGAGCACAGACCTTCACTGTACGAGTCATCGTTCAGATGGTCTGTCGACGTTTCTATGATTCTGGAGTGGCGGCAATTGCCCTAAGGTGAGGTCGACCCTGCCACGGCCTGCGTCATACCTGGCCAAGCGACGAGGCCAAAATCACAGGGGGGGAATCCCGAAGTCTGCTATAGGCATACATCCCCACTCTGTTCGATGACCTGCTCGGCTACCTAGTCATACTGCTGGCCGACTCGCTTAGGCTACACAACACGCGCACGCTGTATATGTCGTGCGACGATAGTACTCAAGCCTTTTGCCGCACGTATTACAATGCTCTCCACTGGATGCGCCGAAATAGCACGGTACCTGTATGCGTCTGCAGGCCGATGAAGCGCGGCTGTCCCGGCGTCGACGGAAGCCCGCGTTGTGGCGACTGCGGATCCCCGGTGAAGTGGAAGCGATTGACGACTTGCCCGTTCAAATCGACCGTGATGTCCGCGCCATCAACCGTGATGTCGTACCGGTTCCATTCGCCGACTGGATGGACAACCAGCGGACCGTCCGTCGGACCCTTGAACGAGTAAACCGCACCGGTTCGATGGATCGGAGCATTGTCAGGACGCGCCAGTTCGTCGATTTGGATCTCAAAGCCCAAGTTCACAGCGACGTAGGCCATGTTATCGTAGTTCTGCGCTTCGGGATCGGGGAACCCGAGGAAGACTCCGGAGTTGGCCTCCGGCACTGTCATCATCCATTCAAGTTGCAGCAGATATCGAGACGGCGTCGGCTGCGCGAGCCACAACAGGCCGAGATCAGTGCCGGAATGTGCCTCCAACGTGCCGCGACGAACCAGAAATTTTCCGGGATTGTCGCGACCGGGCTGATTGCGTATGGTCGACATCCGCCAGTCACCGAACGTGACCCCGTCAAACAGTGTCTCGAAGCTGGCGTCAGCAACGAACGCGGGGGGCGTCATGATCTTGTCCCCCGTGCGTCGCGCCAGCGCGATCCCGGTGAGCATCGGATTGGGCGATCCGATGCTGGGGAAGAGACAGGGTCCGACGGCATAGAGATTGTCCGTGTAATGAAACCGCCCGTCCTCTGTGGTGACGCTCGTCGCGGGATCCGTGCCCATCCACAACGTTCCCGCCTCGTGATGGGTAGTGCCGAGGCCGTCGCGATTCTTCTGGATGAGCTGTATCGGCTGGCCGTTGGCAAAGAGGCTTGCCACCTCGTCCATCGTCGCGTCCATTGCATTCCACAGATCATCCTCGCGCTGGGTCGTGGTGAGCGTCACGACAGCCCGGCGCATGCCGTACTCGTCGGTGCGCGGATCAAGGTCAACCCGGCTCGGATGGGCTCCGAGGTCGTTGAAGTCCGCCGGCGCGATTTCGCCGATGCCACGAATGGCAATGGCGACGTCAGTGTCGGTCGACGTCCGCAGTTGGTCGAGAAAGTCGATGTCGGGAATCTTGCGGAACAGCTCGTCTTCGGACCCGACCGTATTGCTACCGCCCGTCGCAGTGATCTGCAGGTGGAAGTGGCCGAGGAGATCCCCGTTCGGTTTCGTCGCGCGGCACTTGACGAACAGCGACGAGGACTGCAGTTCATTCGTCGCGGGAGAGAGGCCTGGTATCGCAGCGCGGGGCACGCGGAATACCAGATTGGAGCGGAGATGTGCGATCAGGTTCTTCCCCATGTGCGGCCACGTTGGAATGCCGACTCCGTCGAACGAGACCAGCCCAAGGCGGGCGCTCTCAATTGTTCCGAGGCCGATCACCGCCACTCCTCCCGGCGCGAGTTCGATGAAGCCGTTACTCGTGTCGACCCCGGTGACGCGCCAAGTGCCGCCGGATGTTTGGGTCGTGCGCAACGACAGTACGTGTGTGCCAGGGAGCACCATGAATTCTTTCTTGGTATCGTCCCCGTTCGAGTCGAAGTAGGCCGTGCGCGCTGCCTTCATGAGCAGCGGAACTGCGCTGAATTTGTTCATAGGGAAAAAGCCCGCGTGGGGTGCGCGAGCCTGCACGGCCAGCGGGGCTTCAAGCTTCAGCATATTCAGTAGGTCGGCCGGAGTGAGGCCTCCAGTGGAGGTCAGGCCAAGCAGCTTCGCCGGGTCGGCACCGGGCTTCAACAATGGCGACGGCGGTAGGTCGTTGAGCTGGATGGCCCCGCTCACCGCTCCGATCTTGTCGAACAGGCGTGCGCGCAAGGCATTTTGCAACTCACCGAAGATGAAGTCGTTCGTATCGTCAACGCCGATCTGTCGCGTGCTCTCGTCGAAGTACCGGGCCTTCAGATCCGCCACCGCGGCAGGCGGCCAGGTCGCCATCTCTTCATCGAGCAGCCGCGGAGACCATCCGCCCCAATAGACTGAGCGTCCGCCCACGGCGTAGGCAAGACCCTTGAACGCGATGGACGACTTCCAGGGGATTCCCCACACCTCATTTCGCGGCGGCTCCGGCTGCGGGGCATTCTCGTTGAGAAAGAAGGGAGCGCCGGGGTCGGAGAAACCTTGGATGCCGGTATTCTGGACATGCTCCGGAACCGTGAATAGCCCTGCCTCGATGACGAGCGTGCGCAGCCCGCCGCCCGTCTGCTTCTGTCTGAACCAGATGTGCTCGGCAAGGGCGGGGCCGAACGTTCCTCCCCCGATGACAATCACGTCGAAGGGACGCCCGCCGCCGCTCCTCCACGAATTGACCTCGCTGATGTCATTGCACAGATATCGACCCTCGATGTCCGTCGTAAACGATGTATGTTCTGTTGGGATCGGCATGTGCTCCCCCTAGTTGTAGATGATCATTCGTGTGCCCTCACACGCTACTGTGCCGTCCAGATCCGGCCATAGTACGAGGGAATGGTGAGCGGTGTTTCCTGAAGGGACACGATACCCTTCAAGCCGAGATCACCGCCGTGAAGTTCCTCCACATAGTCACCCCCGACCGGAAACCAAAACGACACGGTCTGTTCGGTGTCGCCGATATTCACGGCCACCAGCGTGTATTGGGAACCGACGTATCGAGCGAACAGGAGGATGCCCCGCGAGAGGTATCGGTCCCAATGGTTAAAAAAGAAGTATGCGCCGCGACGAAGCTGAGATCGCTGACGTCGGACCTGCAGGAGCTTCCTCACCAGCGCGATCAGCGAACGACCCGCCTCGTCGTAGAAGTAGTCCCAGCGCAGCGGCCGGAGCAGCCCGACACGTCCGGCGCCATAGTCCGGCAGGTAGTAATTTTCTCCAAACTCCTCCCCCTGCCAAAGCATGGGAATGCCTTTACTCATCAGCATGGCAATGAGATACGGCTGCAGCGAATACCAGCGGCTACGGTCGCCCTCCAGAAACAATGGGTTTCCGGCTTCGTCTGGGTTGGTCAGGCCGAAATTGCACAGGAACCGTTCGTGGTCGTGGCTTTCGATGTACTGCAGCGCCGTTTTCGTAACGATGTCCCCATTGGTACTCTCTTCCTCCGTATAACCAAACAGGCCGAGCGAGAGTCCGAAGTCAGCCAGCCGCCCCCGGTCGCCCCGGGCTGCAGCCTTCGCCGAGTCGAACGTTCGGTTCTGCCATGTGCTGTTCGAATAGGTCGTATGGAGAATTTCTTCAGGACCTTCAAGCTGCTCGGCGCACTGGATCAACGTGATCGGGGCGCCGGCCCCGGCAGCAAAACGATTCCAGTAGGGCTGGTTCAGCGCGATGTTGCTCCTGGTAAGCTGGTAGGTCTCGAAGACGAGGTCTGCGTAGCCGACTCCCAACGGTCCGTCCCAATAGTTCGGCACGCAGTCGTAGCGGAATCCATCGACGTGATACACCTCCAGCCAATGGCGATTGACACTGAAGAAATAGTCTCGCGTGAGCTGACGGTTGAAGTCCGTGCTCTTGCCGAAGTTGCTGAAGTAATCCTTGGCAAACGGTCCCATAAACGGGTTCTCGCGATAGCGGAGACGCGTGTAGGCGTCAAAGTATGGGAAATCGATGCCCGTGTGGCCGTATACGGCGTCAATGATGACGGCGATGCCGTGCTGATGAGCGACGTCAACGAGTCGCTGAAAATCTGATCGCTTCCCGAATCGTTCATCCACGCCAAAGTAACCGATTGGAAGATAGCCCCAGTCGACTGAACTCGCCACGTTGGACAGCGGCATTACCTCGATGGCATTTACCCCGAGATCGGCCAGATAAGCCATGAGGTTACGTGCACGTTCGAGGTCTCCGCCGAATTCTGCGATGTTGATCTCATAGAGGACCAGATCAGCAAGCTCCGGGACTCGCCAAGCGCTTTCGGCTGCACTCCAGGTATAGGGTTGATACCCGAGCGTAAACGCCGAGAGCTTTCCCACACCGAATTCACGGGCGCAGGGATCGATGATCCAGTCCAGGCTACCGACGTTGGCATTATCGATCCGATAGCGATAGAGGTATCGGCCGCCTGTCCCCCAAGCCGAACCGACCGTCGGGGGCGGGGATCCGGAGATGGGCACGGAGACGGACCAAAAATCGCCATACGGAGCCCGGACACTGTGCGTCATAGGGAATTCGCTCGCCGCGATATGTTGCTGAAACTGATCCTGCTCGTGAATGATTTTGACGGTTATGGCGTTCCCGTCGGCTGCAGAGACCCACGGCAGCCAAAGCCCGAATGTGACGATCCCGTTTTTTTCGATCGCTCCGAGATCACCGAGCGGCAACAGCATAGATGTCATGGCAAGATCCAGCGTTCAAGCTCAGAAGAATGAGCAAGGTATGTGCCGGGAAGATTCCAGAAGGGTCCCCTCATGACGATTTGGGAAGGGCATCTTGAAGCAGGGATCAAAGAATGAAGTCGTGAAAGAAACCCATCTCGAAGGGGGGAGCACCTATTGAAACCGGCACAGCAATCTATGTCAGCTTACAATGGGAGCAGCGAGGGTGATCGTGGATGGAGGAAGAAACCGATTGTCAAAAAAACGACGAGTCTGAACCGCGATCTGATCAGGTGGCGCAAGTTGTGTGCAGAAACGATCGAACAAAGGTTCTCCCTACCGCGGAGGTTGAAACCTCATTCCGCTCTCTCGCCACGGAGATAGGGCCGCAATTGCCATATCGAAATAGATACACATTGTATCCACGAAGATACTGTTTCCGAGGGCCGAGTATTCCGCAGAGCAAACCGTCTCTCCTCCCATCCCACCACTGTTGGTAGGGATCACGGCCTAAGGCGAGAGCGGATCAGTGCGAGGATCTGGTCTGCGGCTGCCTCCGACGAGACGACAGTCGTATCGATGGCCAAATCCGGCGAGAGCGGGGCTTCGTAAGGTTCTTGCAACCCCGGCACCGTAGCAGACTTGCCTTCCAGGCCGCGCCGGTAGGTTCCCTTTTTATCGCGCTGCATGCAGACTTCCAGCGGACATTCGATCGACACCTCCAGCAGTTGGGGCATGAGTGTCTTGGCAAACTCCCGATAGGTGAGTCGGCTCGCCGTGGCGTCGAAGATCACGTTCACCCCATGCGCCAGCAATCGCGACCCCATAAACGCCAGTGAGTGATAGAACAGATCCCGCTCTTCAATCGAATAGGTCGGCGAAGACGTGAGGATGCGGCGTACCGCGTCGGACTCCAAAACCTCCGCTTCGATGCCGAGGGCATGCAGCCTCGGTGTCAGTCGCGCCACAATTGAACTTTTCCCAGAAGCCGGGAGTCCGGTGATCCAGAGGGCAAAAGGCGCCTGTGTCACAAGATTCATGATTCACAATACCGATTCGCGTCCGCTGGATCGAACCGATCCACCGCCAGCACATTTTGGATGAACCGGAATATCTTCCGGCGCACGGTGACCGTCAGCTTGGGGTACCACAGAGGACTGGCGAGCACGAGCCCTCGGAAGGCGAAAAACGGCGCCGTCGTGTCCAGCACCCCGCGATCACGGCTGCGTGCAAGGTAGGTCTCCCAAAACGAACGAAACAGCACCTCCAGGGGTCCCTTCAAGGTTCCATGCCGGCAGAGCGAGAAAAATAAATAATTGATCGACATCGAGGTGACGTCGTCGGCCGGCTCTCCCCACTCGCCGCGCGACCGATCAAGCACGGAAAAGTCTGTCCCTTTGCGGAACAACACATTCCACGGATGAAAATCGCCATGCACTTGAGACAACCGCGCATGTTTCCCGCGCAACCGCCAACGCCATGTATTGCAGGCCACTTCAATCGATTGCAGCAGATCATCCGACATGAAGGCGAAGTGATCCGGGTAACTATCGGTGAGCCCCATGATGCATTCCCCATGGCCCAGTAATTCACGAAGACGGCGACGATAGAGCTGCGGGTCTGTATGTTTCACTCGGTGGATGGTCGCCAGATATCCGGCCAACGTCTCCACGCGCTTCCTGTCGAGCACCGTAGGCCTTGTTGCGCCGGCTAGTCGTTCGAGATCTTTATGGTACGTCTCACCCTCCGACCATTGCGTGAGCAAAAAGAATTCTTTCGCCGACGCCACGGACATCAACTCACCCTGGTCGGTAAAGGCCCCCACATCCAGCGCTGCAATGTGCCCCGGCAGGCGGCCATAACAGTCATAGTCCCAGAGCATCGCCTGCGCGCGATCAGCCGGATGTTCATGGCCGAATGGACCGGGGCTCATGGTGCCAAGCACCACCTGGCGGGTCGCGCCCTCCACGCGAAAGGTCAGACGAATCGGCGCGCCATACCCGTATTGTTTGTAGCGGGCCCCAGTGGTTTCCTTGCCGATCGGTCCATAGGCAACTAAGGTCGTGGTGGGACCGAACTGGGCTTTGAGATAGACTTCGAGCGCGGATTTTCTCAGGACCGGCATACTGACCCTATAGGCAAAACATGTTCCCGAAGATTCGCCACTCTTCGCCGTCAGAGAAACACCAGCTGGCGCATTGAGCTTCAGCCGGCCTGAGACGAGTGAGGAATTATGCGCCACTGCCCCGCCTGGCAGAGAGGGTTCTGCTACGCCGGTCCGGCAAATGGCCCACTTTCACTCGATTCGAAGCCTACCATCCAGCCACGTCCCCTCCTCGACGAAGGCACGTGCCTTGCTGATACAGGGAACAGAAACTGATGTCCACCTGAGCCGAAGGGAGGAAAAATGAACCTAGAAATCGAGAGCCGCAACATTGCGATGACTCCCCGTTGGAAAACCGAGATTGAAGAACGTATGGCCCTCCTGCAGCGCGGCCATGACGATATCATTCATGGACGCGTGACCCTCACCAAGAACCGCCACCATAAGAAGCTCGACAATGTGGCCGAGGCACTCGTTCTCGTCACGGTGCCGACTCGCCATACCATGACCGCCCGCAAGGAGGATAAGACCTTCGAGGAAGCGATCCGCGCCGCCTTTGATGCCGTGGCAATTGAGCTGCGGAAGTACCGGGAAAAACGCGCCGACAAAGTCGTCCGGACCGAACCGCTCCCGTCGCTGCGTGGCGTCGTCAGCAAAGTATTTCCGACGGAAGGATATGGATTTATCCTCAAAGACGGCGGTGGGGAAGTCTATTTCCACAAAAACGCACTCAAAGGCATTCTGTTTACAGAATTGGAGGACGGACTGGAGGTCATGTTCGAAACCGAACCGGGCGAGAAGGGCCTTCACGCCACCATCGTTCAACCACCCCACGCGCTGGAACTCTAGGGGTCCACGCGATGTCAGGCAATCAAAAACTCCCGGCCAGTCTGCTCGCCCCGGCTGTGGATCCCAGTCGCCTGGGGTTCAAGGATACGAGCGAGATCGAGTCTCTGGACGAAACCATCGGGCAAGAACGGGCCGTTGAGGCCTTGGAGTTCGGCCTGCAGATGAAGAGCCCCGGCTTTAACATTTTTGTCTCCGGGCCGGTGGGAACCGGCAAGGGGACGCTTGTGAGACAAATGGTGAAGCAGCTGGCCCATACGGCGCCGGCGCCCTCCGACTGGTGCTACGTTCACAACTTTCAGGATGCCTCACGGCCCATATGCGTCTCATTTCCCGCCGGGCAAGGCGCATCCTTCAAGCGAGAAATAGGCACATTTATCGAAAGCCTGCGCCGAGACATTCCCGCCGCTTTCGAAGGAAAGAAATATCTCGATGCCAAAGCGAGGATCATCGAGGAAACAGAAGGGAAGAAAAAGGCGCTGTTCCACACACTCACCGCACTCTGCCACGAACGCGGATTCGGGTTCGAGGAAACGCCGGTTGGCTTCGGGCTGATGCCCCTCAAGGACGACCGCCCGATGAGCGAAAAAGAGATGGAGGAACTCTCCGAACAAGTTCAGCAAGAACTGGCCGAACGACGGCAATCGCTTGAAAGCGACCTGCGCGAGTTTCACGTCCAAATGCACGCGCTCGGACGGGAAGTCGAACATGCTTTGCATCACCTCGACCACCAAATCGTCGACAACGTCATGCAGGGGCCATACGAGAGCCTTCTGCGCACCTATCACACGTTGCCACCCGCGACCACCTATCTCCAGCGTGTCCATGACAACATTATTGATCAATATACCGACTTCTTGCCGCACAGCGGTCCGACCGTGCCGATTCCCGGGCTGGAGCAGAGACGTCACCCGGATATGACACGATTCTCTGTGAATCTCATCGTGGCCCACGAGGCAAGCGCCGGTGCGCCGGTGGTAGATGAATCCCATCCGACCTACAGCAACCTCATCGGCAGGATCGAGCGCAGAGCCCACCTGGGAGTCATGTATACCGACTTCACCGAGATCAAAGCCGGGGCCATGCTGCAGGCCAACGGAGGCTATTTGATTCTGCAGGCACTGGACGTACTCCGCCAACCCTTCTCCTGGGATGCCTTACGCCGCGTCATCAAGACCGGGGCCGTCACCATCGAAGATCCCGCGGAGTTCTACGGATTCGCGACCGCGGGACTGCGCCCCGAGCCGATTCCCGTGTCGGTCAAAGTGATCCTGGTTGGTACGACCGGCATTTACCACCTATTGCAAGCCTATGAAGAGGATTTTCCCAAACTCTTCAAGGTGAAGGCGGATTTCGATGTGGAGGTCCCGCACGATGAACGGCAGGAGCGGCAATATGCGCGCTTTGTTGCCAAGCTCTGCCGGGAGGAAGCCCTGCCGCACTTCGGCGCCGACGCCGTGGCAGAGGTCATTCGCCAGGGGTTCCGCTTCGCCGATCGCCATGACCGGCTGTCGTTGCGTTTCAGCCTGATCAGCGACCTCATTCGCGAAGCCAGTTATTGGGCCAAGAAAAGCGAGCATGCTCTCGTCACGAGCGCGGATGTCGAAGCCGCCTTGTCGCACCAGCGGCATCGCGTCGACCTCCCCGAGCAATGGATCCAAGACGAAATCTGCGAAGGCACACTGATGGTCGATTTGCAGGGCGAGGTCGTGGGGCAGGTGAACGGATTGTCCGTCTATCAGCTCGGCGATTTTTCCTTCGGCCGGCCCACCAGAATTACAGCCCGCACCTACGTCGGCACCAAAGGCGTCATCGACATTCAACGCGAAGTCGAATTGGCCGGCCATATTCACAGCAAGGGTGTGATGACGCTGGCCGGATTTCTCGCAGGAACATTCGCCGATGCACAGCCATTCGCGCTCAGTGCGACCCTGACATTTGAGCAGACCTATTCCGAAGTGGAAGGTGATAGCGCCGCGGTCGCCGAATTGACCGCCGTACTCTCCAGCTTGGCCGACCTTCCGGTCCGACAATCCCTGGCCGTCACCGGATCAGTCAATCAACTTGGCGAAATCCAACCCATTGGCGGCGTCAACGAAAAGATCGAGGGATTCTTCGAGTCGTGCAAGCGGCACGGCCTGACCGGCACGCAAGGCGTGATCATCCCTACGCGAAACGTGAAACACCTGGCCTTGAACCGAGAGGTGGTGGAGGCCGTGGATGGGGGAAAGTTCTCCGTGTATGGCGTCGACACCATCGAGCAGGCACTTGAACTGCTCACCGGCGTCCCTGCCGGGGAACGCGGGTCGGAGGGGACCTTCCCCCCTCAGAGCATCTACGGCCGAGCCGCCATACGATTGGAGGAAATGGCGCAGATCGTGGCCTGCTGGGGAGAAGGAGAAGAAGCCGAAGACAAGGTAAAGAGTTGAAGAAAACACCTGCAGGTTCGAAAAGCATAATCATCGCCACTGGTGACCCGACGAATAACGACCACTGAGGTTCACATGCCTATGTACGACTACACCTGTCTGGATTGCGGGAAAGAATCACTGATCGTCGTGACGCTGAAGCAACACGAGAAGGGTGAGGTACAATGTCCGGCTTGCGGCAGCACCAAGCTGCAGCAACATTTTTCATCGTTCATCGCGCACACGACCAAGAAGAGCTGAAGGGACCGAGCACCATGATGCAGATCGCCACGGGCACCGCGCCCCGCTACGGCTACCTCACCATCTCCCTCGTGGTGGCAATGGCGGCAGCGCTCACTCCTGCTGCCGCGCAGGACTTTCCGGCAGATGTCACCAGAGGCAAAGCCGTGTACGAACGCCATTGTCTTGCCTGCCATGGTACCGGGGGATGGGGCGACGGCCCCGATGCCGCAGCCCTGCGGGTCCCGCCGATGAATTTTCATCGCTTTACCTCCGTCCTCAAGTCGGACGAAGAATTACTCCGAACAATCGAGCATGGCGTCGTCTTCAGCCCCATGCATTCATGGCAGGGCATACTGACCGAGACCGAGAGGCAGGATGCGCTGGCCTATATCCGTCTGCTCGTCCAGCAGGGGAAATGACGCAGCTGCCGACAGCTGCGAGCCGATGTCGTATGGACGGGACAGGCTCCATGACCAACCTCACCCCCCATGACGCCTTGGTAGTTGTCGATGTGCAACGGGATTTCCTTCCGGGCGGCGCATTGGGCATACAGGATGGGGACGCGATCGTCCCGATCCTGAGCAGGTACATGGCACAATTTCATGCTCGAGGGTTGCCGATTTTCGTGACTCGCGACTGGCATCCGCCCGGCCACTGCTCGTTTCGTGAGCAAGGCGGGCCCTGGCCGATCCACTGTGTCGCAGGGTCGCCCGGCTCCTTGCCGCCGCCGAACTTCCAGCCTCCCCTCTCGGCGGTCATGATCTACAAGGCGATCGATCGGGACACAGACGCCTATTCAACCCTACAGAACACGTCCCTCGATCGCCATTTGCGCGCTTTGATGGTCCGCCGCCTGTTCATTGGAGGATTGGCGACCGATTACTGCGTGCTGAACACGGTGAAGGACGCACGGACGCTTGGCTATAATGTGTGCCTGCTCATGGACGGGATCAAGGCCGTGAATCTCCACCCCGAGGACGGGCGCAAGGCTGAGGAAGCGATGTTGCGTCTCGGCGCAATGCCCGTCCGCCTCGAAAGCCTTGCCGCATGACTCCGGCGACCACCGCACTGCTCACCGACCTTTATGAACTCACCATGGCGCAGGCCTACTTCGCCCAGGGCATGACGGAAGAGGCGGTCTTTGAATTCTTTGTGCGAAAACTGCCTCCGCGGCGGAATTTCTTCATGGCTGCGGGTCTGGACCAGGTGCTGTCATATCTGGAAGCTTTTCACTTCTCCGAGGAGGATATCGATTACCTCGAACGGGCCGGTGGGTTCACCCCGGCGTTTCTCGCAATTCTCAGCACCCTACGCTTCACGGGTGATGTCTACGCGATGCCGGAAGGAACCATCTTTTTCCCGAACGAACCGATCCTCCGCATCACCGCGCCACTGCCTCACGCGCAGCTCGTTGAAACACGCGTCATGAATCTCTTGAATTTCCAAACCATGGTCGCGTCCAAAGCCTGCCGCTCGGTCCTGGTTGCGGGGGGTAGACATTTGATCGATTTCGGCCTGCGTCGTGCGCAGGGCGCTGAAGCTGGGTTGTTTGCCGCTCGCGCGGCCTATCTCGCCGGATTTACGGGCACATCAAATGTGCTGGCCGGAGCCCGCTTTGCCATTCCAACCTACGGCACGATGGCCCATTCCTTTGTTCAGGCTCATCAGGACGAGACTGAGGCCTTCCTCCACATCGCACAGGCACAGCCGCGCAATGTCGTCCTGCTCATCGACACGTATGATACGGAGGCCGCGGCAGAAAAAGTGGTGGCCTTGGCAGCTCGCTTGAAGGAACAGGGCATTTCCATCCACGGCGTCCGGCTCGATAGCGGAGATCTGGCCGACCATGCGCGCAAGGTCCGAACCATTCTGGATCGCGGAGGCCTCACCGACACGAAGATCCTCGCTAGCGGGAATCTTGACGAGGAACGCATCCAGGCGCTGGTGACAGGCCGGGCTCCGATCGACAGTTTCGCCGTCGGCACAGCCATGACCACCTCATCAGATGCCCCGTTCTTGGACTGCGCGTACAAACTCCAAGAATATGCGGGCAGACCCTGCCGCAAACGGTCCGAGGGCAAAGCCACCTGGCCGGGCCGGAAGCAAGTCTACCGCCACATCGGCATGGACGCACGACTGCACAGCGACGTCATCACCGTCGAGAGTGACGTCCAGCCAGGCCAGCCGCTTCTGGTTCAAGTGATGCGGAAAGGTCAGCGTCTCGCCCCCGATCCCTCCCTACAAGACCTGCGTCAGCGTGCTACGGTGTCATTGGCCGAACTTCCAGAACCATTGCGACAATTGGGCCCTGCGGTCCCCTATGAAGTACGTATTGCACCGAGTGTTACTGAACTCGCGCAGCAAGTCGACTTGAACTC